>DXDC01000152.1 GCA_019115685.1 Candidatus Agrococcus pullicola | reverse complement strand
GCTGGAGCCGACCTTCGTGCATGACCGCGATGTGGGTTGCGAGGGTCATCGCCTCCCACTGGTCGTGCGTCACGAACACCATGGTCGTGCCCGTTTCACGGTGGATGCGCTGGAACTCCGTGCGCATCTCCAGCCGGAGGCGCGCATCGAGGTTTGAGAGCGGTTCGTCCAACAGCATCACGGATGGGCGGGCCGCCAGCGTGCGTGCAATCGCCACCCGCTGCTGCTGGCCGCCCGACAGCTCACCGGGGTAGCGGTCGGCATAGACCGCGATCGAGAGCGTAGTCAGCGCATGATCGATGCGTTCACGCCGTTCTTTCGTCGGCAACCGCTGCAGGGTAAGCCCGAACTCGACGTTCTCGCGCACGCTCATGTGCGGCCAGAGCGCGTAGTTCTGGAAAACAAATCCTAAGCCGCGCCGTTCCGCCGGAACGTGCACGCCGCGAGCAACATCGTCCACCGTCCGTTGAGCGACCTCGATGCGCCCCTCGCTCGGCAACTCGAGCCCTGCGATCATTCGTAGCGTCGTCGATTTCCCGCACCCCGATGGCCCGAGCAGGCAGAGGAAGTCGCCTTCCTCTACGGCCAGCGACATCTCGTCTACGCTGCGGTCGGTACCGCCCGGGTACGTCTTCGAGACTCGCTCGATCCTGATGGCGCTCATCCGTGCTTCTCCGTTCTGTGAGGTCTTGCTATCGAGCCGAAGTCCGCCAGAGGTCCTGCCACGCCTCGCGGTCGGCCCAGGCGGTGTCGAGACCCGCGTTATCGAAGAAGAAGAGGGTGTCGAGATGGTCGGCGGTGTTCGCGGGGTCCTCGGGCTGTACGATCTCCGAGTTCGATGAGATCTTCCCGTCGTCGATCTGCGGAGTGATTCCCTCCTGAGTGAGCGCGTAGTACACGAAAAGCATGGCTGCGTACGGGCTTTCAGTCCCCGTCGCTATCGCGATTCCCTTCGGTGCGGCGCGCCCGGTGAACGGCTCGAGGCCGTCGCACACTGCCAGGGCGTAGCCCTTCTCGTCGATGTTTCGATATTTTGCGCTCGACAGCAGACCCATGGGCGGGTTCTCCTGTCCGAGCGCACCGACAGCTTCGGAAGCTTCTTCGCTGGATTGCGTGATGATCGGATCGTTCGAGGCCAGGCGGGATACCCACTCGGCTGCGGCAGAGTCAAGTTCTGTCTGCAGCGGCTCGCCGAACTGCTCTTCGTAGGCAGCCGCAAGATCGTCTTCACCGAACTGTTCGAGCTGGCTGAACCAGTCGAGCGTCGCGTTGGATCCAGCAGGGTCGTCGATGGCGAAAGCGCCTGTCCACTCCGAGTCTGTCAGCTGCCAGACGTTGTCAATCGGGCAGCTGTCATGGACTTCGCTGTTGTAGGTGAAGAAAGCCGGATCGGTGATCAGCACGAGTGGGTCGCGCATGCTCTCATCGATGTTCCCTTCAAGCTCGGCAGGAACGTAGTTGGTGATGAAACCGTTGGGGACCAGCTGGTTGGTTAGCGCCGGGAGGTCGCTGATGGCGACGATGTCCCCGACGACGTTGCCGGACTGAGCCTCACGAGTGACCAGCTCGATCGCTTCCGAGGCATCGAGCTTCACACCCGTAGCTTCTATGCCGTACTCCTGGCTGAAGGCCTCGGCCATTTCCTCGATTTTCGACGTCCCGTCGTAAACCGTTATGGGGCCCTCCTGCTGGGCACGCTCGATGAGCTCGTCCAGAGTCAGTTCGGTGTCGAAAACCTCGTTCGTGATGTCAGCGCCGGTATCCGCTGGCGGCTGACCTGCACAGGCGCTGGCGAGCAGGGCGACTCCGAGGGCGGCGGCGATAGCGCCGGCAACACGTCGATTACTGCGGTGTTTCATGGTGCTCCTTCGTGGGGTTGAATTGCGATTCCGAATGGACGGGATAAGAGATTCACGAGCCGAGGCCGCTTGAGAGGTCCGCGCGGAATAGTCTGCGTGCGAGCCAGGTACCGGACAGCGCGATGAGGCAGATCAGCACCACGACCCCGTTCGATGCGTGTGTGTAGCCGTTGTCGACGAGGTTCATAGACAGCGTCGTGAGGAGTTGCGTTCCGGGCGTTGCCAGGATGATGACGAGACTGAGCCCCTGCACGCCGGCGATGAAGGGCAACAGGATTGCGCTGGCCAACGCGTTCCGCTGCATGGGCAGGACGATGCGACGCATCCGTTGCAGCCAGCCGGCGCCAAGAGTCTGCGCCGCTTCCTCGGACTCGCGCCCCATCTGCATCATCGCGCTAGTTCCTGCGCGAGACGCAAACGGCATTTCGTCAGCGATCATGGCGAGAATCAGCAACAGCGCGGTGCCGTAGAGTGCAGGGATCGGCCCTCGCTGCACAGCGAAGAGCGAGAGTATGGCGACGGCGAATGCAATACCGGGAAGCAGATAGGGCATGAACGTCACTGCCCGCAACGTCGTGCCGATCCAGCGCGCCGGGCTGCGCGCTACGACATACCCGACAAGCATTCCGAGCACACCCGCGGCGATGGAGGCGATCCCTACCATCCAAACGGTGTTCCAGGTCGCCTCCCATGTGTTGGGGTTGACGAGAATGCCGTCCGAGAAACCAACCGTCGGCAGATTGCGCCCGATCCAGTAGTCCAGAGTCAGATTCGACCATTCGAATCGCCCTGGTATGCGCATCAACGTCGAGAGCACCAGTACTGCCAGCGGAATGACAACGGACAGCGAGAACAGTCCTGTCACACCGAAGAAAGCCGGCCACCTTCGCGCACCCAGACTTCGCGTCCGGCCCCGGAAGCCGCGCCCGGATACTGTTGCAAATCGTTTCATCTCGCGCAGGAAGCGCAGGTCCACATATACGGACAGCGAACCGAGCACCACCATGACCGTTGCGATCACGGCCGCTACGCCCGGTTGCTGGGTGCTGATGCTCTGGTAGAGGGTCGTCGAAAGGACGGAGAAGCCCGCTGGAGTGCCCAGCACGTAGGCGACCCCGAATTCGCCGAGGGCCTTCGCGAAAATGAGCGTCGCAGCAGACAGCAGTGCGGGTTTCAGCAGCGGCAGGATGATCTTCCGCGTGCGCACGGCCGAGGATGCGCCGAGTACCTGTGCCGCCTCGGTGAGGTCATCGGGGAGGTTCTTCATCGCGTTCGTCACCAGCAGGATGACAAACGGGATGAAGTGGAGCGTGAAAATTGTCAAGATGGGTAGCGGACCGTACGCGAGCCAGTCGGGAACAGCAATGCCGAGCGATTCCACCCACCCCGGGGCACCGCCAACACGGCGGTTCTTGAAGATCGTCAGCCAAGCGAACGCGTATGTCCACGCGGGCAGCATGTACGGCACGATGAGCGCGGTCGAAAACCAGCGGCGTCCCGGCAGATCGGTGCGCGACAGCAACCACGCAACCGGTACTCCCACGACCAGGGCGAGGACGATCGCAGCAAGCGAGAGCAGCAGTGTGTTTCGCAACGGCTCGTAGAACGTGATGTCGGAGACCGAAGAAGCGAAGACTCGCTCGAAGTAGTAGGAGGTGAGCGAGCCGGCGGGTGCTCCGATGCGGGCGTCATCTCCGAAAGCGACCTGCACCGCGCCCAACAGCATCGAGACGACCGGAGCGACGATGAGATATCCGAAGAACGCGATGAGCACGAGACCGAGCAGGGTCGCGGGGTTGCGAAGAGCGATCGCAGCTCGTCGTGGCCAGCGGATCGCACTTCGCCCGGGTTTGGAGTCCGATTGGGTGGAACGCTCCACTTCTATAACCATCCCGCCTCCCTCTTCGCTCCGACGGGAACGACCCTAGGAAAGCGGCGTGAATGGCGCGCGACGCAACGATGGCCCTCAGATGAACCGGTGTGGAACGTTCCACAGAACGCAGGCTCGTGCGGTGAAAGTCTGTCAGCGCATGAACTGCAGCGAGGTGGGGCGAGGCACTGCCCCGAGCTCTTCGTTGAGACGCGAAAGGTCGAGCGTGCGCTCGAATCCGAGCTGCATTACCGCGTAGCGTGTCAGCGACGGCTTCCGACCCGTGACCTTCGCAAGCCCCTCCGCTCGGCTTGCGAGCGAAAGTGCGGCGTCGACCGGAACCGGCAAGATACGGGCGCGTCGGCCCGATGCCGCAAGCACATCGAGGATGAACCTGCCGATCGCGACCGGTTCGGCGTCGCCCACGTTGACCGGTCCCGTGACTGCGCTGTCCAGCGACCGCTCGACGGCGTCGACGAGCGTCTCGATATGAGTCACGGTTTGCTCGAACGCTCCTCCGCCCGGCAGCGGCAGCACGCCCATCCGAACGCGGGCGAGGAGGCGAGACGACAGCGTCGCATCTGCCGGCCCGTAGACGGCGCGGGGTCTGAGTGCAATGCAGTTCGGATGCATTGCGACGATACGTTCGGCGATCGACTTCGTCGCCCCGTATGCGTTCGGATACCGTCGCGGCAGTTGCTCTGCTTCGCAACCGAGCACGGTCGGGGTATACGGGTCGTAGACGCTCGCGGAGGAAATGTGGACGAGCCGCGCTGCGCTTCCCGTCTGCACGAGCCGGCCCGTCACGCGCACGTTCGTGTCGAAAGCGTCCTCCCACCCCATCCATTCGTCCGTCAACGCCGCCGCGTGGACTACGACCTGCGCATCGCGGACCTCTGGGATAGCGTCGCGGGTGAGGTCACGCTGCCGGTAGCTGCCGCGCGGATGCTGCCAGCCATTCGGGCGGCGACCGTAGCCGACAACTTCGTGACCGGCATCCGCGAGTGCGGTCGCGACCGCGCCCCCGATGAATCCGCTGGCACCGGTGACGACGACGCGTTTCAGGCTTGTAGACATTGGCGTAAGTGTCGCACAAGCGCATCGCGGTCGGGTTCGCCCGCGCTCACGTCACGGCACTGCGGGACGGATATTATGGTTGGAGTTGAAGCGATTGGCCGGGTCGTACGCGGCCTTCACTCGCCGCAATCGATCCATCGCGGGACCGGGATATGCCGCATCCAGGTCCGCCTCGGACTCGAGGGACATCAAATTGACGTATCGACCCGTGAGCCCGAGAACACTCACTGTCGAATCCAGCCACCCGTGAGCGGCGGGCAACAGCTCCGCATTCGGCGTAACGGCTCCGGCGAACACCATGACGGATCGATCGCGGTGAGCAAACGCCGTCGCAGCCGAGGGCACGCGTGCAATCGCCCCTCCTAGCGGGCGGATCTGGATCGAAGCGGTTGTCGGTGCGGCCCTCACCTGTTCGATCGCGGTCTGCGCCCACCATGTGTCGACGGCGTCGACGAACCCGGAAGCAGAGGCTGGCACCATGGGTTCCGGAAACGGTGGCGGCCCGTGCAAGAGCGACGGATAGGGTGCCTCCCCGAGTTGATCCGACACCGGTTCGGCCAATTGGTGGAGAGCATCGAGCACCCGGCTTCCCGACTCTCGATCTCCCGACCAGCACGGCGCAACCATGAGCAGCAACTCGCCGTGAACAGATTCGGGCAGCATGGGCATAGGAGGCGCCTTCATCAGGTTCATCATGACCGAAAGCTCGTCGGGTGCAGCCAGCGCGAGCCGCACCGCCCCTTCCAGCACCTCTTTGGTCGCCTTGAACGCGAGCATGCCACCGAGCACCGTTTCCACCGGCTGCAGAGCGAACTCCAGCTTCGTCACAACACCGAAGTTCCCTCCGCCGCCGCGCAGCGCCCAGAAGAGATCTCGATGGTCACCGGTTGCGTTCTCCTCAGCACCGGCTGTCACGGTACGACCGTCCGCGAGTACGAGCTCGACGGCCCGCAAGCTGTCGATCGTGAGTCCGTCGCGACGACTCAGGAACCCCACGCCCCCACCCAGCGTCAGCCCCGCAATCCCGACATCCGGCGTGTCGCCGAACCCGGTAGCGAGACCGTGCTGCCCGGCCGCCTGCGAGTACTCGCCGGCCAGTGCTCCTCCGCCCGCCGTACCAATCCTCCGCGCTGGATCGATTTCGATGGTCTGTATATCGCGCATATCCAGCACGAGCGCCCCAGCCGCGAGTGCGTGCCGGGCGTGGCCGTGACCCCCACCTCGGACGGAGATTCTCAGACCGAGC
>DXDC01000151.1 GCA_019115685.1 Candidatus Agrococcus pullicola | reverse complement strand
CCGCCTTCATCTTCCTCATCGCGCCGACCGCCGCTCGCGACGCCGTCGTGTTCTGGCAGCTCGGCTCCATCGCCGGCACTACGTGGACGAGCGTGTGGATCACGACAATGTTCGTCTGCGTCGGACTGGTCGCCGCGCTGCCACTGATACGCCCGCTCGATGTGCTCGCGCTCGGTGACCGGGCCGCAAGCCACGTCGGGCTTCGCGTGCCGCTCATCCGCATCGTCACGATCGTCCTGGTCTCGCTGCTTACCGGAGCGGCTGTGGCATTCGCGGGCGTTATCGGCTTCGTCGGCCTCATCGTCCCCCACGCCGTTCGATTGCTCGTCGGACCGAGCCACAGGTTCGTGCTGCCTCTTTCCATGCTGGGAGGTGCGCTTCTGGTGACGCTCGCGGATCTCGGCGCAAGAACGCTCGTGCCTTTGACCGATCTGCCGATCGGCATGCTCACCTCGGCCATCGGCGCCCCGTTGTTCCTGTTGCTGCTGTACCGCACATTCGCGTCCAACCGAGGGAGGATGCCCTGATGACCGCTGTTCTGCAGGCGACTGGCGTCACCGTGAAGTTCGGAGAGCAAGCGGTGCTGAACGATGTGACGCTGGGAGTCGAACCCGGTGAGGTAGTCTCGCTCATCGGGCCGAACGGGGCCGGAAAGTCGACACTGCTCGCCGTGCTCGCGGGCGACCGCTCCCCCGACACCGGTACCGTTTTGCTCTTCGATCGCCCGCTGGATTCCGTCTCGATGAAGCAACGGGCGCGAGAGCGAGCAGTGCTCGAACAACGGCCGACGGTCGGGTTCGCCTTTCGTGTGCACGAGGTCGTGAAGATGGGGCGCACGCCGTGGCACGGAACAGAGCTCCAGCGGCATGACGAAGAGATCGTCGACGAGGCCATGCACGCGGTTGAAGTTGCGCACCTCGCGTTCCGAGACGTCCTGACGCTTTCGGGCGGCGAATCATCGCGGATGTCGATCGCGCGTGTTCTGGCGCAGCGCACCCCTGTCGTCCTGCTCGATGAGCCTGCGGCCGCGCTGGATGTTCGGCACCAGGAGCAGATCATGCGCATCGCGCGCGATCTCGCCGCTCAGGGTTCGAGCGTGATCGTCGTCTCCCACGACCTCGACTCTGCGGTGCACTGGAGCGACCGCGTCGCCCTCTTGGACCGAGGGCGCATCCGCGCTGACGGCGTTCCGGGGGATGTCCTCTCGGGCGAGTTGCTGAGCGAGGTCTACGAGACACCGATCGAGATGTTCGAACATCCGGAAACGCGAATGACGGTCGTGCGGCCGGTTCGCTAGCGGCGGTCACGCGTTCCCTTCGATCGCCGGCACTTGCTCGATTCGATGCAGAACTTCTGTCGGAATTCTTCGCTCAAACAGACGCAAACGCTGCACTGAACCGACTGGTTCAACGACAAGCGACTCAACCCATTCGGGGACGGCCTCCTGGGCGATGCTGGAAGCGTGCGCGCCCGTTATTGGCGGATGGGCTAAGTCCGGACACCCGCAGTGCTCGAGCCAGAGGGCCGCGTCAGGGCAAAGAAAAAGGACCCTCGCAAGGCCCTTATCTTGCTCCCCGAGTTGGACTCGAACCAACAACCTGCCGGTTAACAGCCGGCTGCTCTGCCAATTGAGCTATCGGGGAATGTGCGAAATGCAACGCGGACTAGCTTATCACGATTCCGAGCCCACGCTGACCAATAACGCGGATGGCTCTACTGCCCCGACCGACGAGTCTGAGGGCACCATGCGCGTCGCACTCCGCAGCACTTTGCGACTGCTTCGCAACTACTGGAATCCGACGCTCGCCGACCTCGCGCATGGGTTGGTGTCGAGTCTTCCTCTTGTGTAACCGTGGCTGGCACCAAACTTCCCCACCGCCTCCGCCAACTTCTCGGTCGCGTGGCGATGGCGACGCGCTCTCACGGCGTGTCGTCGCCCAGCGACCGAGAAGTTGACCTGACAAGCGGGGGCATGGACGGTCACTCCTCGATGAGGCGGCGCCGTTCGGTCTCGAGTGCGGCGACCTGGAGGTCGAGCTCGCGAGCGGCGTCGGGATCTTTCGCGCGCATCCGCATCGCCTGCGACTGCAGATTCGCCTTCTCGCGGAGCATGTCCCGCTGAACGAGGGCTTTCACGGCCCCGACGGAGTAGCGCTCCAACCCCTTCTCGTTCGTGTTGATCGGCGACATCGAGAGCTCGCGCACGAGCCCCACCATGCCTTCTGGAACAGCTGCAGCCACTGCATCGACGAACTCGCGGCCGGCAATGCGATCGATGTTGACAAGCATCCCGTCGCGCACGATCTCCAGTGAGGGATTCGCAACGTAACTGATCACCGCTCGCTGCGCCAAATCCGTCGGCAGCAGCTCGCCCTGTTGCAGCATGACGATGATCGCCTCGCGTTCCAGACGCGTTGCAGGGTCATTGGCCAGTTGCGCCCGGGGCCGCTGGACGGGCTCGAATTCACTCTGACTGTCTCGTCGATCCGCACGCACCTGTCGCTGCACCTCTACCGGGTCGACGCCCAGCCAGCCCGCAACCGTGCGCACATACCCGTCGGAGAGTGCACGGTCACGGATGCGCGCCAGAATCGGCCCTGCCGCGCGAGTCGCCTGCACCCTGCCCTCGACGGTCTCAAGATCGTGCTCGTCGACGACACGCTGCAACATGAACTCGAACATCGGCCTGGGGCTCTTCACGAGACTCCGCACCGCATGGTCGCCGCGTTGAATCCGCAAGTCGCAGGGATCCATCCCGTCGGGGGCCACCGCCACATAGGTCTGCGCAGCGAACCGATGCTCCTCCTGGAACGCGCGAGAAGCGGCCTGCTGACCGGCCTCGTCCGGGTCGAAAGTGAAGATGACGCGTCCCAGCGATCGGGTATCCGACGTCGACACGTCACCGAGCACGCGACGCAGCAGCTTCACGTGATCACTGCCGAATGCCGTGCCGCAGGTCGCGATCGCGGTCTCGACTCCGGCTAGATGACAGGCCATGACGTCGGTGTACCCCTCGACGATGACGGCCTCCCTCCCCCGCGAGATCGTACGCTTCGCCAGGTCGAGACCGTACAGCACCTTGGATTTATGGAACACGGGAGTCTCCGGCGTATTCAAGTACTTAGGACCCTTGTCGTCCTCCGTCAGCTTGCGCGCGCCGAACCCGACCGTTGCGCCGGTAACATCGCGAATCGGCCACACGAGGCGTCCACGAAATCTGTCATAGGGACCCCGCTGCCCCTCTGAGAGCAAGCCTGCCGTAATGAGTTCCTCATCCGAGTATCCCTTGTTTCGCAAGTGGTTCCTCAGTGCCTCGAACCCGGGCGGCGCGTATCCGACGCCGAACCTGCGCGCGGCTTCGAGGTCGAACCCTCGCTGTCCCAGAAACGCCTGCCCGGGCGCTGCCTGATCGGTCAGGAGCTGCTGCTGGAAGAACTCAGCGGCGTCGGAGTTCGCGGCAAGGAGACGTGCGCGATTGACGCCGTCCTCCTGCGGCGCTTGGCCCTCTTCGTAGCGGAGCGTGAAACCGATCTGCGAGGCGAAGCGCTCGACCGTCTCGACGAACGTCGTGTGGTCCATCGACATGACGAACTGGAAGACATCACCGTCTTCGCCGCAGCCGAAGCAGTGGTAGCGGCCGACGGCTGGCCGTACGTGGAAGCTCGGCGTACGCTCATCGTGGAACGGGCACAGCCCCTTCATCGAGCCGACTCCGGCTCGTTTGAGCGTTACGTACTGCGAAACGACATCGACGATATTGACGCGGGTGCGCAGCTCGTCGATGTCCTCCCGACGAATCCTGCCTGCCAACTACTCCACCATTTCCCGATGCCGTGCGACCGCAGCCCGGTCTGTAAGCGATGCTACCTGGTCGACGACAACCCGCTTCCGATCCGCGTCAGAGTCGGCAGAACGCCAATCGTCGGCGAACGCCTTATCCAACGAGGAGGGGCCGCGCTCCAGAAGAGCTTCGCACAGTTCGATCATAAGCTGCCTTTGCTCTCGATACAGTGGCTGCCGTTCGGCGACGGACATGACGAAAGCACTCACGGTGCCTTTCAACACCGCGATTTCGGCCTGCACGGAGCGGGGCACGACGACGCTGCCAGAGAACCTGCCGAGCGGGCCGGGATGCGCGTCTCGCGTCGCGCGCGCAGCGGCGACCGCGAAGCGGCCGATGAGCTTCGATGTCAAGTTCTTCAACTGCGCCTGATCCCGGCGCGAGTCATCGAAGGATGAGATCCGGGTCTCGAGGTCATCGAGACGATCGAACGCGGCGACCAGTTCGTCACGGCTGAACTCCGCGCCCACCCACTCGAGCATCCTGTCGACGAGTTCCTCGTGGTTGACGCGGGTGGCGAGTTGCCGGGTGTCGACGAAGCCGTTGACGATCGCATCCTCGAAGTCGTGCACCGAGTA
>DXDC01000150.1 GCA_019115685.1 Candidatus Agrococcus pullicola | reverse complement strand
CGCGACACTTTCTGTTTCGCAATGCTTTGAGATGCAATCGTAACCAAATTGTTTTCATACGAAGTTTTCTGGGAATAGGCAAGCATTAGCTCCAAATGGCGATGTTTCCCGCGGTTTGCAGCCCAATTCGGCCGAAATGGACTTTCGAATGCGCCTGTCGAAGCTAATTAAATCGCTTGCGTTTGAAACTTTGATGGTGCAAGCTTGTGCACGGGTAGACCGTGCAGTGCTGCACGGGAAGGAGAGAAACATGGCAATCACCCCCGACAGCGCAGACCTCGATCGCCTCGCGATCGAAGTTCCCAGCTGGGCCTACGGCAACTCGGGCACACGGTTCCGGGTCTTCGGCACCCCGGGCACACCGCGGAACCCCTTCGAGAAGATCTCCGACGCCGCGCAGGTGCATCGGTTCACCGGCATCGCTCCCACCGTCGCACTCCACTACCCGTGGGATGCCGTCGACGACTGGAATGCCCTTCTGCGGCACGCAGAAGACGAGGGCGTGACACTCGGCACGATCAACTCGAACACCTTCCAAGACGAAGACTTCAAATTCGGCAGCCTGACACATCCCGATGCGAGCATCCGGCAGAAGGCGATCGACCACCACCTCGAGTGCATCGACATCATGCACCGCACCGGCAGCCGCGACTTGAAGATCTGGCTCGCCGACGGCACGAACTACCCCGGCCAGGATTCCATCCGCGCGCGCCAGGATCGGCTCGCGGAATCCTTGCGACCGATTTACGACCGGCTGGGTGACGGGCAGCGGATGGTGCTCGAGTACAAGTTCTTCGAGCCGGCGTTCTACCACACGGACGTCCCCGACTGGGGTACGAGCTACGCGCACTGTCTCGCGCTGGGCGAAAAGGCGATGGTCGTGCTCGACACCGGCCACCACGCTCCCGGCACCAACATCGAGTTCATCGTCGCGCAGTTGCTGCGGCTCGGGAAGCTCGGCGCCTTCGACTTCAACTCGCGGTTCTACGCCGACGACGACCTCATCGTCGGCGCCGCCGACCCGTATCAGCTCTACCGCATCATCGTCGAGCTGGTTGCCGGCGGCGGCTACGGCAACCCCGACATTCAACTCGTGCTCGATCAGTGCCACAACATCGAGGCGAAGATTCCGGGGCAGATCAAGAGCGTGCTGAACGTGCAGGAGGCCGTTGCCAAAGCCCTCTCGCTCGACACCGTTGCGCTCGATGCGGCCCGTCGTGACTGCGACGTCCTGCTCGCGAACGAGATCTTCGAAGACGCCTTCCGCACCGATGTGCGGCCGCTGCTTGCGAGCTACCGTGCCGCGAAGGGACTCCCGGAGAATCCGATGCGGGCCTTCCTGGAGTCGGGCTATCAGGAGCGGATCGCACAGGATCGCGTGGGTGGCACGCAGATGAGCTGGGGCGCGTAGCCCGCGAAGAGTGAAGGAACGACGGATGAGCACGACGGAAGAACTGATCGCACGATCGCACGAACTCGGCGCCGATGCGCGCAATACGAACTACGCGGGCGGCAATACCTCTGCCAAGGGCACGGGAAGAGACCCCGTGACCGGCGAAGAGATCGATCTGCTGTGGGTCAAAGGGTCCGGCGGTGACCTCGGCACGCTGCAGGAGAAGGGCCTTGCGGTACTGCAGCTCGACCGCGTGCGGGCGCTCGAAGGCGTCTACCCCGGTGTCGACCGCGAAGACGAGATGGTCGCGGCATTCGAGTACTGCAAGCACGGCGATGGGGGCGCGCCGCCATCGATCGACACTGCGATGCACGCACTCGTCGAACTGCCGCACGTCGACCACCTGCACCCGGACGCCGGCATCGCCATCGCGACCGCGGCCGACGGTGAGGAGCTCACGCGCCGTATCTACGGCGACAGAGTCGTCTGGGTGCCGTGGCGCCGCCCCGGCTTTCAGCTCGGTCTGGACATCCGCGAGATTCAGCGGGCGAACCCGGAGGCGGTCGGCTGCATCCTCGGCGGGCACGGCATCACCGCCTGGGGCGCCACGAGTGAGGAGAGCAAGGAGAACTCGCTCTGGATCATCCGCACTGCCGAGCAGTTCATTCGTGACCATGGCGACGCCCGCCCATTCGGGAGTGAGCTCGATCGCTACGCGGCCCTGCCGGAGGACGAGCGCCGTGCGAAAGCCGCCGCCCTCGCGCCGCAACTGCGCGCGATCGCGTCGATGGATAACCCCGTGGTCGGTCACTTCACCGACGATGCCGTCGTCACCGACTTCCTCGCGCACGAAGCGCACCGGCGTCTGGCACCGTTAGGAACATCCTGCCCCGACCACTTCCTGCGCACGAAGGTCAAGCCTCTCGTTCTAGATCTGCCCGCTGATGCTTCCGTCGAGGACAGCGTCGAGCGGCTGCGCGAGCTCCACGCCGAGTACCGCGATGACTACCGCGCCTACTACGAGCGGTTCGCCGACGGCGACTCCCCCGCAATGCGCGGAGCGGACCCCGCGATCATTCTGATACCCGGCGTCGGCATGTTCTCGTACGGCGCCGACAAGCAGACCGCCAGGGTCGCGGGCGAGTTCTACGTCAACGCCATCAACGTCATGCGCGGAGCGGAAGCGCTGTCGAGTTACACGCCCATTCCCGACTCCGAGAAGTTTCGGATCGAATACTGGGCGCTCGAAGAGGCGAAGCTGCAGCGCCGCCCGAAGCCGAAGCCGCACGCCGGCCGTATCGCACTCGTCACGGGCGCGGCATCCGGCATCGGCAGGGCCATTGCCGCACGACTGGCGAGTGAAGGCGCCTGCGTCGTGATCGCCGATCTCTCCGCAGAGAAGTCCGCGGCGGCGGCCGCCGAGCTGGGCGGCCCGGACGTCGCCGTCGGTGTCGCGTGCGACGTCACGAGCGAAGCGGATGTCCGGGCAGCGGTGGATGCCGCGGTGCTCGCGTTCGGCGGCCTCGACCTGGTCGTGAACAACGCCGGGCTGTCGCTGTCGAAGTCGCTCGTCGAAACGACGGAGGCCGACTGGGATCTCCAGCACAATGTCATGGCGAAAGGCTCGTTCCTCGTCTCGAAGGCGGCGGCTCAGGTGCTGATCGACCAGCGGCTCGGCGGCGACATCGTCTACATCTCCTCGAAGAACGGCGTCTTCGCCGGCCCGAACAACATCGCATACTCGGCCGCCAAGGCGAATCAATCGCATCAGGTGCGGCTGCTGGCCGCCGAGCTCGGGCCCCACGGCGTTCGCGTCAACGGCATCAACCCGGACGGCGTTGTGCGAGGCTCGGGCATCTTCGCCGGCGGCTGGGGAGCAAGCCGCGCGAAGGTCTACGGCGTGAAGGAAGAGGAACTCGGCAAGTACTACGCGGGCCGGACGCTGCTCGGGCGCGAAGTGCTGCCGGAACATGTCGCTGCTGCGGTTGCCGCGCTGACCGGCCCGGAGCTCACGCACACGACAGGGCTGCACATCCCAGTAGACTCCGGTGTTGCAGCAGCCTTCCTGCGCTAAGGGGTTCGGATGACGTCACCGACACGATTCGCCGCTATCGATCTCGGCGCCTCCAGCGGGCGCGTGATGATCGGGGAGGTCGCGCCGGACGAGCTTCGGGTCACGGAGGCTGCCAGGTTCGCGAATCGACCGGTCATGCTCGGGGACGGGCTGCACTGGTCGGTGCTTTCGCTCTTCTCTGCAGCCCTCGACGGCATCGCTGCCGCGACGCAGGAAGCGCCCGTCATGGGCATCGCCGTCGACTCATGGGCCGTCGATTACGGGCTTCTGCGAAGGGGGTCATTGCTTTCGGTCCCGTACTCGTACCGCGATTCGCGTACCGAGCGCGGGCTGGAGCTCGTCGATGCCGTCATCTCTCAGCCCGAGCTGTATGCCCGCTGCGGGCTGCAGCGCATGCCGTTCACGACGATCAACCAGCTCTCCGTCGACCGCGAGCGCGGCATGCTCGAACTCGCCGATTCCATGCTGCTGCTGCCGGACCTGTTCAACTACTGGATGACCGGCAGAGCAGCGATCGAGCGCACGAACGCGTCGACGACCGGGATGCTCGCACTCGACGACAGCTGGGACATCGAACTGATGGGGATGCTGGGCATCGACCCGGGCATCCTGCCGCGGCTCGTCGAGCCCGGCACCACGATCGGACCGCTCCTGCCGCAGCTGCGCGACCACCACGGCGTGCACGGAGATCCGCAGGTCTTCACGGTCGGCTCGCACGACACCGCCTCGGCCGTAGTCGCGGCCCCGCTCGCCGAAGGGGCCGCCTACATCTCTTCAGGCACGTGGTCGCTCGTCGGCATCGAAACGCCCGAACCGATCGCGAGTGGTGAAGCGGAGCGCGCCAACTTCACGAACGAAGGCGGCGTGGACGGGCGCAATCGCTTCATGAAGAACGTCATGGGGATGTGGCTGCTGAGCGAATCGAAGCGGACGTGGGAGGCGGACGGCTCGTCCGTCGAGCTGCCCGAACTGCTGAGCTCAGCGGCGTCGTACGACCGAGAAGTGCCGATCTTCGACCCGACCGACGACGTCTTCTACGCGCCCGGTGACATGCCGACGCGCATCCACCGCTGGTTCGACGAACGCGGCATCGAGCCGCCCGAGGGGCGCGTAGCCGTCACGCGCTGCATACTCGAGTCGCTCGCGGAGGCCTACGCGAAGACGCTGCAGGAAATCGCTCGCATCTCGGGTAGGCCGGTGACGCAGGTCAATGTCGTCGGCGGTGGATCGCAGAACAGCCTCTTGTGCCAGCTGACCGCCCGGCGCACCGGCGTACCCGTGTTCGCGGGCCCGATCGAAGCGAGCGCCATCGGCAATCTGCTCGTGCAAGCGCGTGCAGCCGGGGTACTGGCCGGCACGCTCGAAGACCTTCGCGAACTCGTATCGCAGGTGTACCGGCCGAAGCGCTACGACCCGTAGGTGCTCTACTGGGAACAGCGCAGCTCGGCATAGTCGAAGACGAAGAAGTGCTCCCAGCGCTTGCCGGTGAGCCAGATCTCGTCCGCGTCTGCGTGAAAGGCGATGCCGTTCAGCACTTCGTCTCGCCCGGCCCGATCGGGCGTGAGGTCGCTGAAGTCGAGCATCCGCACAATCTCGCCGGTGTCCTCGTCGAAAACGATGATGCGCTCCTCCTGCCACAGGTTCGCCCAGATCTCGCCGTCGATGCACTCGAGTTCGTTGATGTTCTCGATCGCATCGCCATCGGAGTCGGCGATCGTCAGCGACGTCTGCTCCGACATATCGGCCGGGTTGTAGCCGCGCACCTCATCGGTGCCGTCCGACACCCACAGCACTCCCGCATCCGAGTAACAGGTTCCCCATCCCTCCGTGCTCAGCGAATAGGTTCTGCGTTCGGTGAGGTCGTCGGTGCTCAGCACCTGCACCACGTTCTCTCGCCAGGTCAGCAAGTAGAGCTCATCGCCGACGATGGTGAGGCCCTCGGCGAAGTACTCGTCCGAAAGCTCGTGCTCGGCCATGACCGCACCCGACGCATCGGTTTTCACGACCCGAGACTCGCCGTAGCGTCCGCCCGAGTGGAAGAGGCTGCCATCGTCACCGAACTCGAGCCCTTGCGTAAAGAGTTCGGGGGAACGGTCTTCTATTCGAGTCGCGTCCTCGAGGGCGAATGTTGCTTCTACGGGAGCGGAGCGGTGGTCCCCGGAGGGCGCTGATTCCGAACCCTCTGGCCGCTCATCGCTCTCCGACGCGCACGCAACGACGCCGAACGGCAGCACAGCGATCAGCAACAGCGTCCAGACCCTCATTCCGCCTCGTGGCACGAGCGCCCCTCTCTGCAGTTCTTCGCGACCGTGCTGGCATCGCACGGGATCGCCGTCACCGGGCACCATGCGTACCCAGGAGGCCCGCTAGGTCAGCGGGCCGTGATCGTGATCATCGGGTGCCGTCGTCTCCGGGGCGGTGCTGTACGCACCGGTCGAAACCGACGCAGAAGGAATCGATGCGGACAGCATCGAACCGTCCTCACGACGCGAATCGGCATAGTGACCGAGGGTCGGCCGACCCGGCAGGGAGGGGCGATCCTTCGACAGCGCCACCGTGAGCGTTTCGCCGCCGCCCAGCCAGTGCTTCACGCCCTCGACGGTCACATTGACCCCTTCACCGTCACCCGCGACCAGCTGCAGTTCGTCAGCCGTGACGGTGGCGCGGATGCGCATCCCGTGCCAGTGCAGCACGAACTTCAGCGACGGCCACGCCGCGGGCAGACGCGGTTCGAACGACAGCTCCCCGTAGTGGTCGCGGAATCCGCCGAAGCCGTAGACGAGCGCCGTCCAGACGCCCGCGGCAGAGGCGACGTGCACACCGTCGGCCGTGTTGCCGTGCAGGTCGGCGAGATCCACGAACGCCGCGTCGCGGAAGTACTCGAGCGCGAGATCCCCGTAGCCGACCTCTGCCGCAAGGATGGACTGGACGATCGCCGACAGCGTCGAATCCCCCGTCGTAAGCGGATCGTAGTACTCGAAGTTCGCCCGCTTCTCCTCCAGCGTGAAGTGGTTGCCCTGCAGGAAGAGCGCAAGCACGACATCCGCCTGCTTGAGCACCTGGTAGCGGTAGATCACGAGCGGGTGGAAGTTCAGCAGGAGGGGTCGCTGCTCGTCCGGTGTGTTCTCGAGATCCCAGACCTCGCGCTCCAGGAAGACAGCGTCCTGCGGGTGAATGCCGAGCGCTTCGCTGTACGGGATGTGGATGGCGCCTGCAGCGGCCTCCCAGGCTTCCACCTCCGCCTCATCCAGGTCGAGCCGCTCAACCATCGACTCGTACTCCGCCGGCGCGGCATCCGCCATCTCCCGCACGTTGCGAACCGCGAAACGCAGGTTGTACCTCGCCATAACGTTCGTGAAGAGGTTGTCGTTGACGACCGTCGTGTATTCGTCCGGGCCGGTCACGCCGTGGATATGGAACGTGCTCTCTTCGACACCGTTACTCGAGTGCCGCCAGAAGCCGAGCGTGGCCCACATGCGGGCCGTTTCGACCGCGATGTCGATGCCCTCGCGCCGCAGGAACTCGTCGTCTCCCGTCGCCCGCACGTACTTGCCCAGGGCGTAGGTGACGTCGGCATTGATGTGGTACTGGGCCGTGCCAGCGGCGTAGTACGCGGATGACTCCTCACCATTGATCGTCCGCCACGGGAAGAGTGCCCCCGCCTCCGCAAGTTTCACGGCGCGCCGGCGTGCGGCAGGCAGCATGAGGTACCGCATTCGCAGGGCGTTCCTGGCCCACTGCGGGCTGGTGTACGTCAGGAAGGGGAGCACGTAGCATTCGGTGTCCCAGAAATAGTGTCCGCTGTACCCGGAGCCGCTCATCCCCTTCGCCGGGACGCCTGCACCGTCCGCTCTGGCCGCCGCCTGCGCCGTCTGGAAAATGCACCAGCGAGCTGCCTGCTGCAATTCCTGCTCGCCCTCGATCTCGACGTCCGAGCGCTCCCAGAACGCCTCGCACCAGGCCGCCTGCCGCTGCGCGTGCACACGCTCGCCCTCGAGCATCGCCCGCTCAACCGTGCGGCATCCGCGATCGACGAGCTCGCGGGCCGGCACGCCCCGTGACGTATGATAACCGACGAACTTCGTGACTTTGATGGGGACGCCTGCCTTCGCGCGCGTCCTGAACGCATTGTTGGCGATGTCGTGGTCGATCGACGCACGATCCACAACGGGGTTCTCGGTCTCGAGCACGTGATCGGCGACGACGGAGATCGTCATCCCCGAGTTCGCAGCCGAATACGACAGCGCGGTACGCCGGCCTTCCTGCCAGCACTCTTGCGGCACAAGGACCCGTTCCTCGATCTGCTCGGCCCTCCTCGGGTCCAACTCCTCAGAAGCCTGCGGCATGGCGCCATAGACGTCCCCGCCGTCCTGCCGGTTGACTACCTGGCAGTCGATCTCGATCGCGGCGTCGGCGTTGAGAACGGTCACCGACAACGACATGATCACCAAGTGGCGATCCTCGAACGACACCATCCTGTTCGAATCGATCTGCACGTGCTTGCCGCTCGGCGTCACCCAACGCATCGAACGCGTGAGCTGACCGGTTCGCAGGTCGAGTGCGCGCTCGTAGTCCCGGATGTCCGCAAGATCGAGCGACAGGGGCTCATCGTCGACGAAAACGCGCATGACCTTCGCATCGGGGGCGTTGATGATCGTCTGCCCCACTTCTGCGAATCCAAAGGCGTTCTCGGCGTGCCTGATCGGGAACACTTCGTGGAATCCATTGATGAATGTGCCGTGCTCGTGCGCATGCCGACCCTCCGGGCTGTTGCCCCGCAGACCCAGGTAACCGTTGCCGACCGTGAACAGGGTTTCGGTCACGCCTAGGTCTTCGAATGAGAGCGATGTCTCGATCAATCGCCACGGATCGACGGGAAAGCGGTCACGGTCGATCATCCTGGACTCCTCACTGCTGATGCGCATAGGTTGCCGCTACAGGAACGCGTCGAGGTCCTCGACGACGATGTGCGCGCCCTCCCGCAGGAGTGCTGCTTCTCCGACACCGCGGTCGACGCCCACGACGAGCGCGACACCCGCGCTCCGAGCCGACGCGACGCCGCTGAGGGCATCCTCGAACGCTACGCACTTCGCGGGGTCTGCGCCGAGGCGCTCCGCGGCGGTTCGAAACATGTCGGGAGCCGGTTTCGACGGGATGTGCTCGCGCTCGGCGACGCTGCCGTCCACGACAACCGCGAACCTGTCTCGCAGACCTGCGGAAACGAGCACCTGCTCGGCATTCTTCGAGCTTGATACCACGGCGAGCGGGCTACCCCGCAACGCATTGAGCAAGTGCACCGACCCGACGTACGGGGCGACCGGCTCGAGTTCGAGCAGGCGCAGGAACACGACGTTCTTGAGGTTGCCGATCGCGCAGATCGAAGTGTTGCCGGGATCATCGTCCGGCGAACCGTACGGCAGCTCGATGTCGCGCGTGGCCAGCAGCGACTGCACACCTTCGTACCGCTTCTTGCCGTCGAGCGAGGCGAAGTAGTCCGCATCGCTGTACGGCACGTCAACACCCCACTGCGCGAACAGTTCGCTGAACATCGTGCGCCAGGCGAGCATGTGCACTGACGCGGTCGGCGTGAGCACGCCGTCCAGGTCGAACAGGTACCCGTCATACCCCGACAGCACGGGAGTCTCGGTGGTTTCCACGCGAAAAGCCTAACCGGCTGACGGGGGTGGTCCGCAATGCCGTGCCACACGTTCGCGAACTCGCGCCTCACACACCCTCGCGCAGCGCCCTTTCTCGGTCTATGCGGCAACTCAAGGCAATTATTTGGCTGGCTGCGCGTATAGACCGAGAAAAGGCTCGCGTCACTTGCGATGAAGGCCTGACGAATCGGTGTAGAGCTTGCCGACGACACCTGCAAGACTGAGTGTCATGGCAGATCAGCCCCAGACCCGCGTTGCGGTCTACATCGACTTCGACAACATCGTCATCTCACGCTACGACCAATTGCACGGGCGCGGCTCCTTCCACTCGGACAAGGTGCGCAATCTTCCCGTCGACGGCCGCGAGTCGAAAGTGCGCACGCGCTTTCGCGAGGCCACCGTCGATCTCGGCGCCGTCATCGACTACGCCTCGAGTTACGGTTCGATCGTGCTGAGCCGTGCGTATGCCGACTGGTCGGTTCCCGCACACGCCGCCTACCGTGAACAGCTGCTCGCGAGAGCGGTCGACCTCGTGCAGATGTTCCCGACGACACGAGCGCTGAAGAACGGTGCCGATATCCGCCTCGCCGTCGACGTCGTGGAAGATCTCTTCCGGCTCGACGACATCACGCACGTCGTCATCGTTGCGGGCGACAGCGACTACATCGCGCTCGCGCAGCGCGCCAAACGGCTCGGGAAGTTCGTCGTCGGCATCGGCGTCGCAGGCTCGACATCGAAGTCGTTGGCGGCCGCGTGCGACGAGTTCGCCGATTACGATGCGCTGCCCGGCATCGAGCCGGTCACGGTAACCGGCGAGGATTCCGCCGCGGACGACAACGCCGAGCCCGCGAAGGCGGAGGCCAAGCAGACTGCGACGGCAGGCCAGGCGAAGAAATCGCAGAAAAAGCGACGCAGTACGTCGGCAAGGAGTGGTTCATCGCAGCAGCAGGGTTCGAACGAACGCGACCCCGCTGACGACGCGAGCGGGCTGCTCGAACGGGCGCTGCGCATCCTGCACCAGAAGACCGACGACGAGTGGCTGCACGCGAACGTCGTGAAGGAGCAGATGAAGCGCATGGACCCCGTCTTCAACGAGAAGTCGCTCGGGCACCGGTCGTTCTCCGAATTCGTGGCCGCGCGGGATGCCCTTGCCGAGGTGCGTGAGGACGGCCAGGCACGGCTGCTGCGGCTGCGCGACTGAGCCCTCGACCGTCCCCCTTCCGCACCTCTAGACGGTTTTTACGGCTCCAGAAGCCGTCCATACCCATAAAAACCTTCTAGCGCCGAGGGGAGGGCCCCTAGCGGATTTGCAGCGACGCATTTCCACCTGCTCGTCACGGTGGGCGAGTTCCTCCGGCTAGTCGAGCGAGCGATACCTGCGCAGCAGGAGTACGAAGCCGACGATCAGCCCGATCATGACGATGACGCCGAGCGGCTCCAGCGGGTAGCCCATCACGAGCGAGCCGACGACCGACAAGACAGCGATGGCGGCGAAGAAGCCGAGGAACCCCAGCCACATCTGCAGCTGATTTCGCTGGACCCGCCGGTTGCGTTTGCTCACACGCCGCTCAACTCTTGACGCCGCCTGCTGTGAGACCCGCGACGATACGACGCTGGAAGATCAGGACCATGATGACGAGCGGCACCGTCACGATGGTGCCCGCCGCCATGATGGCCGCGTACGGCTGGATGTACGGATTATCGCCCGAGAATCTTGCGATCGCGACCGTCACGGGTTCGACGTTGGGCCTGGAGAGCTGGCTCGCGAGCAGATACTCGTTCCAGGTGGCGATGAACGCCAGGATCGCGGTCGTGAACACGGCCGGAGCCGCCAGCGGCAGAATCACCTTGCGGAACGCCTGCCCCCTCGTCGCGCCGTCGACGCGGGCAGCCTCCTCGAGTTCCCACGGCAAGTCGTGCAGGAACGCCGTGAGCGTGTAGATCGTCAGCGGCAGCGCGAAGGAGATGTTCGGGATGACGAGCGCCTGGTACGTGCCGATCCAGCCGATGTCGGTGAACAGCTGGAACAGCGGTGTGACGAGCGCCACGCCGGGAAACATCGAAGCCGCCAGGATGATACCGGTGACGAACCCCTTGCCCGCAAACTTGAGGCGTGCGAGCGCGTACGACACCGTCACTCCGAGCAAGACCGCGGCCGTCGTCGTGACCGCGCTGATCACGAGCGAGTTCCCGATGGCGCGCAGCATGTTGTTGCCGCTGGAGGTGTTCAGCGCTGCAACGAAGTTGTCGAATGTGACGTGCGTCGGCCAAGGGATCGTGCTGAACGTGTAGCCGACGTCGCGGAAGGCGACGACCATCATCCAGTAGAAGGGCAGCAGGCACCCGAGCACGATGATGGCGCCACTGACGTAGGTGCCCCATCCCTCGCCCGTGCGGATGCGCCGCTGCACTGGCTTCTCTGCCGTGTCGGTCATCTCACTTCCCTCCCGAATCTTCCCTGGCCATCACGACCGCCTTCGTCGAACTCGTGTCGGCGGAGGTGCCCTTCTTGGTCTTACCGGCACCGACCTTGCGGCGGTTGGGTTGCGCCTGTTCGACGGCGTTCACGCCCAGGCCCTTCACCATGAGGAACGCGCAGGCGAAGATGATCAGGAACACGATCGTCGACAGCGCCGAAGCGTTCGCGAACTGCCCCTCGCGGATCGTCGCGGTGACCAGCATCGACATCGTGGTTGCCGGCCCCGACGTGTTGCCCTGCATGATCGCCGGCAAGTCGTACATGCGCAGTGCATCGAGCAGGCGGAACAGGATCGCGACGAGCAGCGCAGGTTTGACGAGCGGCAACGTCACCTTGGTGAACTGCTGCCAGCGGGTCGCGCCGTCCATCTTCGCGGCGTCGTAGACATCCTTCGGAATCATCTGCAGGCCCGCGAGAATCAGTAGCGCCACGAACGGCGTGGTCTTCCAGACATCCGCGATGATCACCGCGGTCAGGAGCTCCCAGGTGCCGGTCGTCCATTGGGTGTCGAGCCCGGTGATGCTGTTCACGATGCCCTGCGGTGCGAAGATGAACGCCCACAGCTTCGCCGTCACGGCTGTCGGAATCGCCCAGGGCACGAGCACCGCTGCTCTAAGCAGGCCACGGCCCCAGATGTTGCGACCCATGATCACGGCGATCCAGAAGCCCAAGAGCACTTCGATGACAACCGTGACGCCGGTGAGGAAGAAGGTGACGCCGATCGCCTGCCAGAACTGACTGCCCGCGGTACCGCGGGGGCAGGAGTTGATGCCGTTGCCGCAATCCTGCATCAGCCAGCCCCAGTAGTTCTGCAGGCCGGCGAAACCGCCCTCTTCGAAAAAACCGGTCTGTTCGTTGAAGATGCGGTCCTGCGAGAACGACTGGATGATCGCGCTGACGATCGGATAGCCAATCACGATCGCCAGCACGATCATGGCGGGTGCGATGAGCCACGCGGCCGATGCACGATCCCCGCGCCAGCGCCTTGTCGGGGCGGGCTCGGCATCCGGTCGCCGCGTCCTCGCGGAGTCAGTCATGCGCTTCTGCTCTCTGCGTTATCCGAGATCGGGGGCCGGACGGGATGCTGTGCGGGCATCCGTGCCCGGCCGCGGTTTACAGGTGGGGAAACATGTGTGTCGTGCGGACTGCTGGGCC
Organism: Candidatus Agrococcus pullicola; assembly: GCA_019115685.1. Classification (GTDB taxonomy): domain Bacteria; phylum Actinomycetota; class Actinomycetes; order Actinomycetales; family Microbacteriaceae; genus Agrococcus; species Agrococcus pullicola. Next base: position 9,812 of record DXDC01000150.1, on the reverse strand, counting down.
GTCGGCACGACACACACGCCGGCTAGTTGCCCGTGGCCGAGGTGATCGCTGAACTCATGTCGGCGACAGCTTCGTCGACGGGTCGACCCTCGACGATCGCCGAGTACGCGTTGTCGGCGATCGCCCGCGAGACTCCCGCGTAGTAGGGGGTCACGGGCCGCGGCTCGGCGTTCTCGAGCGCCTCCTGCAGCGCCGGCAGATACGGGAACTCGTCAATCAACGCTTCATCCTCGTAGATGGATGCGAGCACCGGCGGGAAGGATTCCTGCGCGAAACCGCGCTGGTTCTCCTCACTCAGAATGAACTGAATGAAGTCGAACGCCGTTGCCTTGTTCTCGGAGTAGACGTTGATGCCGTTGTTGTAGCCGCCGAGCGTTGATGCGCCGGGCCCGTCGGGGCCGACGATGGCAGCGACGTCGAAGTCGTCACCGACCTCGGAGGTCGGCTCGCTCGTCGCCGTGTCGTACATGTACGGCCAGTTGTACGCGAAGACTGCCTCACCGGCGAGGAACGCGAGGTTCGTCTGCTCCTCGGTGAAGCCGTTCGTGCGCTGTGCGATGTCACCGTTCTCGTACGCGTCCGCGAGCGCCTGGATGCCCGCGATCGCCTCCGGAGAATCGACGACCGGCGTCTGACCGTCGGTGTCGACGACCGCGCCGCCCCACGCGTTGATCGCCTGTGTCGTCTGCACCGTCAGACCCTCGTAGTTCTGCAGCTGCATGATCAGCAGGTCGAGATCTTCAGCGTCCGCCGCATCGCGGTAGCTGAGCAGCTCATCCCACGTGGTGGGCGCTTCGTCGACGATATCGGTGCGATAGAACAGCAGCTGTGCGTTCGTGTTCTGCGGCGCCGCATAGAGCGTGTCCATGTAGGTTGCGCTGTCGACCGTTGCTGGCAGCAGGCCGGACGTATCGAGTTCGAGGTCATCCTCGAGCGGCTGCAACCAGCCGTTCGCGGCGAACTCCGCCGTCCAGGTCACGTCGAGCGCCATGACGTCGTAGTCGCTGCTTTCCGCCTGGAGCGACTGCACGAGCGTATCGCGCTGGCCGTCTGCCTCCTGCGGCAGTTCGACGAGTGAGACTTGTTCGTCGGGGTTCTCCTCGTTCCAGGCTTCGATAATCGGCTGCAGCTTGCCCGCATCGTTGGTGCCCATCGCGAAGGAGATCGGTCCGCGACCTTCGAGGCCCTCCTCGGTACCGCCGTTACCGTCTCCGCCACTGCATCCCGTCAAGACCAGTGCTGCGATCGCTCCCAGCGCTATCGCACCCGTTCTGCGCTTCATGACCTGCTCCCTTGCCTCTTGATTCCGTTATCGCTGTGGGCGGAGCTCTGGGCTCTGCCCACCAGCACTGAAACCCGTTCGGTTTCATCAACTCGTCGCGTGAGCGCGACTGCTGGCTCCAGTATTACAATTATTCTCCCGGTCGACCAGCACTTGGCCAAAGGGTTATTGAATGTTGATCCGTTTTCCGGTTTCGGTGTCGAAAACGTGCACGGACTCCGCTGCCGCGTCAAGGCGGATGCGTTCCCCCTTGGCCGGTGGCGTCTGCCCCTCGAAACGGGAGACGACGAGCGGCTCGCCGGGCAGATCTCCGCGACCGTAGACGAACGCGTCAGAGCCCAGTTCCTCGACCAGGTCGATTTCTACGTCGATTCCCTCGCCGTCGGTGACCCGCAGATGCTCGGGACGAACGCCCACGGTAACCGTTTGCTTCGGCCTGATCTTGCCCTCGCCCGTGATCGCGATGGCCCCGAGCCGAACATTGCCATCCGAGTCGGCTGTCGTCTCGATCAGGTTCATGGCCGGTGACCCGACGAAGCCCGCTACGAAGACGTTATCGGGGCGGTTGTAGAGCACGCGCGGAGTGTCGACCTGCTGCAGCACGCCCTTGTCGAGCACAGCTACCCGGTCACCCATGGTCATGGCCTCGACCTGGTCGTGCGTGACATAGACCGTTGTCACGCCGAGACGGCGCTGGAGTCCGGCGATGTGCGAACGGGTCTGCACGCGCAGCTTGGCATCGAGGTTCGACAGCGGCTCGTCCATGCAGAACACCTGTGGGTTCCTGACGATCGCCCTGCCCATCGCGACGCGCTGCCGCTGACCGCCCGAGAGCGCCTTCGGCTTGCGATCGAGGAACTCGCTCAGGTCGAGCAGTTCTGCCGCTTCTTCGACCCGGCGCCGGATCTCGTCCTTCGGCGTCTTCGCCAGCTTGAGCGCGAATCCCATGTTCTCCGCAACCGACATGTGCGGGTAGAGCGCATAGTTCTGGAACACCATGGCGATGTCCCGCTCTTTCGGGTCCATCTCCGTAACGTCCTTGTCATCGATGTAGATGGAGCCCTCTGTCACCTGCTCGAGCCCCGCGAGCATCCTGAGCGTTGTCGACTTGCCGCAGCCGGACGGCCCGACCAGTACGAGGAATTCTCCGTCGTCGATGTGGAGATTGAAGTCGCTGACCGAAGGGCGCTCGGCACCGGGGTACTGCAGTGAAACGCGATCGAACGTGATTGAACCCATGTTGTCATTCCTTCCTGGCGGGTACGCGCCAGACGATCCGAGAGAAGTTAACGTGGCTTCATACTAGCCACAGGTGGTCCGTGCGCCGGCCCGGAGCATCACACGTACGCCCCGGTAAGCAGTTCCAGATAGTGCCCCGACGGGTCGAGGAGGTACACGCCGCGCCCACCGTGATCGTGATTGATCGCTCCCGGCAGGGCACGCCTGGGGTCCGCCCAGTGCTCCGGGCCGCGCTCGATGATCTTGGCGTACGCGCGGTCGAAGTCGTCGTCCAATCGATACGCGTAGTGCTGCGGCGGAAATTCGATGGGAGGCGTCGCGAACTGCAGCAGGACGCCGTCGCCGATGCGGATGTTGGTGAAAACACCCCACGATTCGACCTCTTCTACTTCGAGCAGGTCGGTGTAGAACTCGGCCATCGCTTCCGGCTCGTGAAAGGCGATGATGGTGTGATTGAAACGGGCTGTCATAGTTCGCCTCGTGTCTTCGTGATGGTGTTGGGTTTCACGAGCACGAGGAGGCGCACGAATCAGGGAACGACCAGACGGCCTTCCCGGGATCGACTCGAGCGAGTCTGTCTGGTCAGCATCGGCACCGCACTGCCACGAGCGATTCCACGCATGATGTTCGGCTACGCCGCAGGACGCGCCGCGGAACCCATCGCGCGCCAATCACGCGGAGTGCAGCCGAACATCCTCTTGAACGCTCTCGTGAAAGTCGTCGTGTCGCGGAACCCCGACTCGTACGCGATCCACTCGATTGTCGTGTCTTGCGAACTCGTAAGCAGTCGTTCCGCGAATTTCAAGCGCTCCGTGCGCAGGAAGGTCGCGGGCGACAGCCCCACCTCCTCGAAGACCTGGTACAGGCGACGACGCGAGACGAAATGCTCTCTTGCCACGGCATCCATGTCGATTCCAGGGCGCGTTGCGTGCTATCGCAAATACTCTTGCACCGCGTGCCGCAACCCGCCGGCTGTGCGCGGCAGCGCCCGCCCCTCCTGGAACGAGGATCGGATCATCACGGAGGTCAGGTCGCGCAGAACAGCCGCAGCCTCGTGGGAGGATGCGCCCGGCTCCTCCGCGTAGGTGAACAGGTTGCGGGCCGCGGGTGCTTGCAGTCCGTCCGGGAGGGCGAGCCGCCGCATGGCATCCTCCAGCATCGCCGCCAGCAGCCCGAGCGACGCCCTCGAAACCTGCACGAAGAATTGCTGCTGATCCGGCGGCGAATAGTCGAGGTAGTAGGGTCGGTCGGTCGCATAAATCGAGACCGACCCCGGTCTAACTGCCGTTGCAGACCCGTTGCCGGGGACCGTGCCATGAGACGAGCGTTGCAGCGACACGTGAATGTCGTCACTCGCGGCGTTGTTGGCGAGCCGTGCCGTGCGGTCAGCGCTCGTTTCGCCCGTCGTGACGAGCGAAACCGAGATGCGATCGTCGAACGATCGGTGTTCCATGCGGCCGGTGAAGTTCTTCTCGAACCTCGCGCATCGGAGCGGCACGAAGCACCCGCTGACGACAGTCTCCCAATCGTCTGCGCTCTCAGCTTAGAGAACCTTCACGTGCGCCTCCTACGTGACAGACAAGCGTACCGGGAGTTGGATCACCGCGGCGACTTCCGCGCAAACCCTTCACAAAACGCCGATTCGCGTGGAAGGGCACGCTCCTTCGCGCAGTGCACAGAACGCCGACCCGCGTGCACGAAATGCCGGGTCAACCGGGGTTGCGCCGTGCCAGCGTGGCTACAACAACGAAGCAGACGGGAGCAACGATGACGTTCCTTCGCACAGGAGATCTGGGACGGTCGGGCGTACGACGGCGGCTGGACAAGACTCGATTCCACGGCAACGGTCACGTCGCCGTCAACCGGACAAGCCCTCGCCGAAGTCGGGATGGCGAATCCCCAGACGATGGTGGATGCCATCGAACGCGCGGACGCAGCTCAGCGCGACTGGGCCGCACGGCCGGCAGAAGAACGCACGGCAATTCTGCGGCGCGCTGCAGCGCTGCTCGACGAGCACCGCTCGGCGCTTGCCGACTGGCTCGGCTCGGAGGCCGGATCGGCGCAGGGCAAAGCAGGTTTCGAAGTCGGACTCGTCATCAGCGAGTTGCATCAGGCAGCAGCCACTGCGCTCATGCCGAGTGGCGAACTGCTCACCTCAGGCCACCCTCGCCTGAGCATGGCTCGCCGCAGACCCGTCGGCGTGGTCGGTGTGATCTCACCGTTCAACTTCCCCGCGATTCTGGCGGCACGCTCGGTCTTCCCCGCGCTCGCGCGCGGCAATGCAGTCGTACTCAAGCCAGACCCGAGAACCGCAGTCTCGGGGGGCCTGTTCCTGGCGGCGCTCATGGAGGAGGCCGGGCTGCCGAGCGGCGTGCTCGCAGTGCTGCCCGGCGGCGTGGATGCGGCATCCGCGCTCATCGACCATCCCGCCGTTCCCGTCATCTCATTCACCGGGTCGACGGAGGCCGGTCGTGTCATCGGTGAACGCGCTGGACACCATCTCAAACGCGCCCACCTCGAACTCGGCGGCAACAACGCTCTCGTCGTGCTGCCCGATGTCGACGTCGCTGCCGCTGCTTCCGCGGGAGCCTGGGGCTCCTTTCTCCACCAGGGACAGATCTGTATGACGACGGGGCGGCACATCGTGCACGCCGACGTCTACGACGAGTACGTCCGGGCGCTGGCAGAGAAGGCGAGGGCGCTGCACGCCGCCGACCCAGCGACAGGAGCTCCGCTCGGCCCGATCATCGACGCCAGGCAACGCGACCGCGTGCACGAGCTCGTCACATCCACGGTCTCTTCCGGTGCCGAACTGCTCGCCGGCGGCACGTTCACCGACCTCTTCTACCAGCCGACCGTGCTCGGTGACGTTCGAGCCGACCATGCCTGCTTCGCCCAGGAGATCTTCGGGCCCGTCGCGCCCGTTCTGCGATTCGAGGATGCCGACGAAGCAGCAGACCTCGTCAACGCGAGCGACTACGGGCTTTCGGTCCGCGTGCTCTCGAGCGACGCCTTCGCGGCCCTGGAGTTCGGCGAAAGCATCAACACCGGCATCCTCCACATCAACGATCAGACGGTCGACGACGAGGCCCAGGCTCCCTTCGGCGGTACGGGAGCATCCGGCACGGGAGCGCGCTTCGGCGGACACGCGGCCAATATTGCAGCCTTCACCGAAACCCAATGGGTCACGATGCCGTCGAAAATCCGCGCCTACCCGTTCTAGCCGCTCAGTCATCACCCGCCCAAGCCCACCAACAACCCACTGCACCGACGACAAGAAAGGACGTGCGACGATGCACACCCGACGATTCAAAACGGCCGCGGCCGCGGCGTTCGCAGCAGGAGCGCTCGTGCTGACCTCCTGCTCCTCCCCCGACGCAGTTGACGACGAGCAGGGAGGGAGCTCTTCCGACGCGCTTGCCGCAGCAGAGGAGTTCCTGCAGCCCTGGCTCGGGGAGGACGAGAAGAACCTCCTGGTCGACGAACCGCTCGAGGCTCCCGTCGAAGAAGGCCTGCACATCGTCTACCTCGATGTCGGCACGCCGGTCAACGCCGTCATGTGGGGCAACCTGCAGGAGCCGGCCGAACTGCTCGGCATCAACCTCGAGCGCGTCGAGACCGGGCGCGACGCGCAGAGCATCAACGCGGCCATGAACACCGTCGTCGAACTCGAACCCGACGGCGTCATCAACATTACGCTCGACCCGATCTTCTTCGAATCGCAGATCGAGCAACTGGATGCCCTAGGAATCCCCGTGGCGAGCGGTTCGGTCATGAACACGGTCGAGTACGGTCTGCCGGAAGCGTTCAACGGGCCCGAATGGATGACGATGAACGGGGAAGTGCTCGGCGCGGCCGCGATCGCGCGATCCGGAGGCGCGAGCGACTTCGTGTTCTACAACGTGCCGGAGTTCCCGTTCTCCAGCTACGAGCTCGACGGGGCGACGGAGAAGATCGAGGAGCTCTGCCCGGAGTGCGAGCTGCGCGTCGTCGACATCCCCATCGCGGAACTCGGCTCGACCGCTGCCGACCGCATCATCAGCGACCTGCAGGCGAACCCGCAGACCGAGTACTTCATCGCATCGGTCGACGAGGTCCAGATCGGGCTGCCGCAGAAGCTCTCGCTCGCCGGAATCGAGATCGATGGCATCGCCATGTGGCCCGCTCCTCCGAACAACGAACAGATCGCCGAGGGCGACCAGGATGCAACGCTCTCGGTCGATCTGAACCTCATGATGTGGACAGTGCTCGATCAGTTGCTGCGGGAAATGGCCGGCCAGGACTATTCGTGGCCCGACATCGAAACCTGTGCCTCGACACTGACTCGAGTCACCGATGAGTCGAATGTTCCCGAGGACCCCGTAGTCGGTTACATCGCGATTCCCGACTATCAGGATCGTTTCGCCGAGATCTGGCTCGCGGACTGACCTCTGTGGCGGGGATGCCCGATAGAGCATCCCCGCCACGCTCGACAGAAAGGAACGCAATGGCGACGGAATCCACGGCCCCGCTGCTGCGCGTCACGGGCCTCCTGAAAGCCTTCCCCGGCCTGACAGCGCTTGATCGAGTCGATCTCGACGTCGGGCCGGGCGAGATCGTCTCGGTCGTGGGCCACAACGGTTCAAGGAAAGTCAACGCTCATCAAGATCCTCGCGGGCGTGTACTCCGCGGATGCGGGGCGCGTTGAGACCACCCCAGGGTCGGAATTGCACTTCATCCATCAGGACCTCGCGCTCATCGGGCAGCTGACGGCTGCCGAGAACCTTGCGCTCGCCCGTGGAGCGGGAGCTGCTGCCTTCGCCCCGTACGGTGATCGCTCCCGAGGCGACCGAGCCCGCGAGCTGATCGCGCGATTCGGGCCCGAATTCGATGTCGACATCCCCGTGCAGGCTCTTAGCCCGGCCCAGCGCGCGATCGTCGCGATCAGCAGGGCGCGCGATGGCTGGATCCACTCGGCGAACGTGCTCTTCCTCGACGAGCCGACCGAGTCACTGCATAAGAATGAAGTGGAAGTGCTCTTCGAAGCGGTGCGCAAGCTCGCGGCAGAGGGCACCGGCATCGTCTTCGTATCGCACCGTCTCGACGAGATGCTCGCGCTTTCCCACCGTGTCGTGGTGCTGCGCGATGGGCGCAAGGTCGCAGACGGCAAGGTCGCTGACATCGATGAGTCTCGACTCGTGCACCTGATCGCGGCAGCAGAGGTCGAAGCGGAGCACCGGCGTGAGGCAGCCGAGCCGGGAGAAGTCGCCCTCGACGTTCGCGGGCTCAGCGGATCGAACGTCGCGAACTTCGGCCTGCGCGTCCGCGCGGGAGAGGTCGTCGGTATCGCCGGCGTGCTCGGCTCCGGGCGGGAGACCGTCCCGGCACTGCTGTACGGAGCTGTTGAGAGCGAAGCCGAGCGGTTCCGCATCGCGGGCAAGCCGTACGAGCGACGATCGCCCGCTGAGAGCCTACGTCGCGGAATCGTGTTCGCGCCGGCCGACCGCGCAGCGCTCGGCACGGTACGCGAGATGTCTGCGCGTGAGAACCTCACGCTACCCCACCTGCAGCTCGTGCGTGGACGCTTCGGACACATCTCGCCGGGTGCCGAGCGTGCGCGAACAGCAGCGGTGCTGAACGACTTCGACGTCAAGCCCCGCAACACGGAGCAGCGGATCGCCCTGTTCAGCGGCGGCAACCAGCAGAAGATCGTCATCGCCCGATCACTGCACAACGACCCCCGGCTCCTGCTGTTCGACGAACCGACACAGGGTGTCGACGTCGGTGCGAAAGCATCCATCTACAGTGCGATCGCCCGTGGTGCCGCCGATGGCGCCGCAGTCGTCGTCAGCTCCTCGGACGCAAAGGAGCTGCTCGCGATCTGCGACCGCGTCATCGTGATGCGCGACGGGTCCGCAGCCGCCTCGTTCGAAGGCGACGATCTGACCGAACAGCAACTCATCGCCGCCGGCTACGGCCTGCCGTGAGCGTCCAATTCACCCGTCAAGGAGAGCCCCCGTGAGCATGAAACGCACTGCCATCCTGCACGCGCTGTCGTTCCGCAACATCAGCGCCATCTACATCTTCGTCATCCTGTTCGCCATCTTCTCGCTCTGGATACCCGACAAATTTCTACAGCCCGGTGTGTGGCGTTCACTGCTCGATGCGGAAGCGCTGACCGGCATCGCGGCGATCGCGGCGCTGATCCCGCTCATCGCCGGCTCGCTCAACCTCGCGATCGGGGGTCAGGTAGGGTTCACCGCGATTCTCCGGCGTGGATGCTCGGCCGGATCGGGCTGCTGATCGCGCTGCAGCTTCCCGCAGTGATTCTCGCCGGTGCCCTGATCGGCTGGGTCACGGCCATCGTGATCACGAAGCTCAAGGTCGAGCCCATCATCGCGACGCTCGGGATGAGTTCGATCCTGTTGGCGGGGATGGCGTGGGTTTCGAACAGCCAGCAGATCCTGGGCCTCGGCCCCGACTACCGACAAATCGCGACCTCGCAACTCGGCGGCATCACGGTACCGGTGTGGATTCTCCTCGTTGTCGCAATCGTCTCCTGGTACGTCCTCGAGCGAACTCCGGCCGGGCGTCGCATGTACGCGGTCGGCTTCAACCCGGACGCCGCGCGACTGGCGGGAGTGAATGTCGACCGCATCCGCACGGCATCCCTCGTGGTCGGCGGTGCGCTCTCGGCCCTCGCGGGAGCGCTGCTCACGAGTCGCCTCAACGCCGGTGACCCGACTGTCGGCCCGAGCTTCCTGCTCCCTGCGCTGACGGCGGTCTTCCTGGGTTCGACGCAGTTCAAAGGTGGTCGGTTCAACGTGGTCGGCACGATCGTCGCGATGTACGTGCTCGCGGTCGGCATCAAGGGCCTGCAGCTGGCGGGTTCGCCCAGCTGGGTCAACGACCTCTTCTACGGTATTTCGCTGCTGCTCGCCGTCGCGCTCTCGCAGTGGGAGAAGACGAAGCGCCGCGGCGCCGCCATCAACCGGGTGTTCAAGGGCATTCGCCGACGGGATGCGGAAGCCGAGCGGGCCGACAATGCTCCAGCGACCGCGTCGAACGAAATCGAGTCGCTCGGCTCGGACCGTTAGCCATCGTTGCGACGCCCGATCTGGGTGTTGCCTCGACCCGGTCGCGCAGCTTCTCGACTCGATGCGGTGTTTGGGTCGGAATTTCCGACGAATTCCGACCCAAACACCGCACTGAGCTACCGTCACGCCGGTTCGGTTCTGGCCCCGCCCGGCAGCAGCGCAAAGACCCCCTCCAAAAGAGGGGGTCGACCGCGGTGACGGTGGGATTTGAACCC
>DXDC01000149.1 GCA_019115685.1 Candidatus Agrococcus pullicola | reverse complement strand
CGCCCGCCCCAGAGGAACATCACGGTACCGAGCACGGGTGAGACGGCCCGCATGAAAGAGTTCTCGGGCAGGTGGTAACCGAGAATGTGCGCGAACATCGGGTTCGCGACGACGACCGGCACCGCAAGGATCAGGTTGACCCAGAACAGGCGGCGAAAGACGGCGACGTGGCCGCTGTGATCATGACCGGCGTGGCCCTGCGCTGCGTGATCGTGCCCGGCATGCTCGCTGTGCTGATGCTTCGTGTTCATGCCACTAGATGATACCCCCCTAGGGTAGATAGCAACCATAGGGTCGACTGAGTTCGCGTGGTCGTAGACTGGCTGCATGACTATCTACGATGGTGCAGTCGTCTTACCGTTCACACTCGATGGCGAACGTCGTGAGCCCGTTATTCACGAGAGCGCAACACTCATGCCCGGGGCATTCGTCTCCGGGGCCGCGGAACTCGCTGCCGGTGTCAGCCTCTGGCCGGGCGCATCCGTTCGGGGTGATTCGGCGCAGATCAGAGTGGGTGAGAACTCGAACGTGCAGGACAACTGCTCGCTGCACGCCGACCCGGATGCACCGTGCACCGTCGGCGCGGGCGTGTCGATCGGACACAACGCGGTCGTGCACGGGTGCACCGTCGAAGACGACGTCCTGATCGGCATGAGCGCAACGGTCATGAACCACGCCGTGGTCGGCACCGGCTCGCTCGTGGCCGCGGGCGCTCTCATCACGGAGGGCACGATCATCCCATCGAACTCGCTCGTCGCCGGTGTACCCGCGAAGGTGCGCCGCGAGACGACAGAAGAAGAGCGCGAAGCCATTCGCGCTAATGCGCGCAACTACGCCGCACGACCGGCGAACTACTAGGCGTGCGGCGGTCGCTCCGACCCCTCTCCCGCAGGCGATGCCGGGTCCGAGCCGATGTCAACGATCCGGTTCCGCTCATCCACGTGCACCACGCTCGGCTCGAAGCTCTTGGCTGTGGTCGTCTCCATCTGCGCGTACGTGATGATGATCAGGAGGTCTCCGGGGGCTGCGAGTCTTGCGGCGGCACCGTTAACGCCGATGACACCACTGCCCCGCTCGCCCTCGATCACGTAGGTCTCGAAGCGTGCCCCGTTGTTGATGTTGACGACGGAGACCTGCTCTCCCGGCAGGATGTCGGCCGCGTCGAGCAGGTCGGCATCGATCGTCAGCGACCCCACGTAGTGCAGATCGGCATGGGTGACCTTCGCGCGGTGAATCTTCGATTTGAACATTGTGCGCAGCATGCGCGGTTCTCCCTAGTTGACTGCTCGCCCGGATTGCCTGTCACGGTAGTGAACGTCGGACCAAGCAATTGTAGTCCGATCTAGACCGAGTCGCGCTCCGCAGCTGTCACGACGTTTTCCAGCAGCATCGCCCGTGTCATGAGCCCGACACCGCCGGGGACCGGTGAGACGTGACCCGCCACCTCCGCGACATCCGGATGCACATCCCCCACGAGCTTTGCCTTGCCGCTCGGACCGACCGGCCCGCGAGTGATGCCCACATCAAATACCGCTGCCCCCGGCTTCACCATGTCGGGTGTGATGAGCGAAGGCCGGCCCGTCGCGGCGACCACGACATCCGCCTCCCGCACAACGCTCGGCAGCTCAGGAGTGCGCGAGTGCGCGAGCACGGCGGTTGCGTCGACACCGCGCCTGGTGAGCAGGAGACCCAGCGGTCGGCCGACCGTCAGTCCACGCCCGACAACGACAACTCGCTTGCCGGCGAGCTCGATCCCGGACCGCTCGGCCATCTGGATAACACCGTGCGGCGTTGCCGGCAGCGGTGTTTCCAGATCACCGGAGATGCCGAGCACGAGCTTGCCGAGGTTGAAGGGGTGCAGACCGTCGGCGTCTTTGGCCGGATCCACGAGTTCGAGCATCGCCTGCTCATCATGGCCTTCAGGCAGAGGCAGCTGGATGATGAAGCCCGTTACATCCTCAGCACTGTTGAGATCGCGGATCGCAGCCTGGACATCCGCCTCCGACGCGTCTTCCGGAAGGTCGACGCGAACGGATGCGATGCCGAGCTCTTCGCAGTCGCGGTGCTTGCCGTTGACATACGCGATAGAAGCGGGGTCCTGGCCAACCTGCAGCGTGCCGAGGCAGGGCTGCGCACCGCGTGCGTGCAGAGTCTTCACACGTTCTGCCAGCTCCGCCTTCACCTCGGCGGCGATGGCCTTCCCGGAGAGAATGGTGGCAGTCATCGAGCAACGCTGGAGTGCAGTTCGTGCACCGGCGCCGGCTGACCGCTGGGGCCGACACCCGGGTAGAGCGGCAGATCGGCCGCGAGCTTCTGTACTCGAGTCCGCAGCGCATCCAGGTCCGCGCCCGGCTGCAGCGCGAGCGCGATGACGTCGGCGACCTCGGTGAACTCCTCGTCGCCGAAGCCGCGCGTGGCCAAAGCGGAGGTCCCGATACGGAGACCGCTGGTCACCATCGGCGGGCGCGGGTCGTTGGGAACGGCGTTGCGGTTGACGGTGATGTTGATCTCGTGCAGGAGGTCTTCGGCCTGCTTGCCGTCGATCGCTGCATCCCGCAGGTCGACGAGCACGAGGTGCACGTCCGTGCCGCCGGAGCGAACGGTTATGCCAGCCTGCTTGACGTCATCCTGCTGCAGGCGATCCGCGAGGATGGCCGCGCCGCGAACGGTGCGCTCCTGGCGCTCCTTGAACTCGGGCTCGGCAGCGAGCTTGAAGGCGGTCGCCTTCGCCGCGATGACGTGCATGAGCGGGCCGCCCTGCTGGCCGGGGAACACGGCCGAGTTGAGCTTCTTCGCAATGTCGTCCTCGTTCGTGAGAATGAAGCCGGAGCGGGGGCCGCCGATGGTCTTGTGCACGGTCGACGAGACGACGTGGGCGTGCGGGACGGGGCTCGGGTGGATGCCAGCGGCGACGAGGCCCGCGAAGTGCGCCATGTCGACCCACAGGTACGCACCGACCTCATCGGCGATCTCCCGGAACGCGGCGAAATCGAGCGTGCGCGGGTACGCGCTCCAACCGGCGACGATCACCTTCGGCTTGTGCTCGTGCGCGAGGCGACGCACCTCGTCGAGGTCGACGCGGCTCGTCTCCGGGTCAACGCCGTAGGCGACGATGTTGTAGAGGCGGCCGGAGAAGTTGATCTTCATGCCGTGCGTCAGGTGGCCGCCGTGGTCGAGGGAAAGACCCAGGACGGTGTCGCCGGGTCGAGCGATCGCGTGCAGTACTGCGGCGTTCGCGGTTGCGCCCGAGTGCGGCTGAACGTTCGCGTGCTTCGCGCCGAAGAGATCCTTCGCACGCTGGATGGCGAGGCGCTCGGCGACATCGACGTGCTCGCAGCCACCGTAGTAGCGGCGGCCGGGGTATCCTTCGGCGTACTTGTTCGTCAGGACGCTGCCTGCTGCTTCGAGCACCGCGACGGGCACGAAGTTCTCGCTGGCGATCATCTCGAGGTAGTCGCGCTGACGGTTCAACTCGTTCTCGAGTACCTCAGCGATTTCGGGGTCGACGATAGCGAGTGATTCGTTGAACGTCGAGGGCAGGCGATCAGACATGATTCTCCTTGCGGATCAATATCTACCAAGCGGCAGAGAGTGGCCCAGGCGCGCGACCGGTCAGTGCTGCCGCTCCCCGGTGGTAACCACCTCAGCGCCAGTTGCGGCAGCCTCTATCGTATCGATTTCGCCGCGAAGCGCACAGTGCCCACTCGCGACTGTTACAACGCGGCGATTCCGGCAGCGAGCAGACCGGCTCCTGCGCCGACAACTCCTACCGATAGAGACGCGGCTCCCGCGTAGATCGACCAGCGCCAGCCGTTCCTGCGCTGCGGATCCTTGCCGATAACCGAGAGGAAGAATCCGAGCGGCATCAGGATGGCCGCCACGAGCACTCCCGTACCGAGCGTGTCCGCCCAGGCCGGCACACCGTCCTGCTGTGTGAGCAGCCGAACGACGAGACCGAGCGTGACCAGCATCCCAGCATGGGCGTGACCGGCACGGAACGATGATTTCTGCAGCGCATTGGTCGACACATCGCCTGCAACGACGCGCAACAGGAACGTGCCGCCGTAGGCGATGCCGACCACCGTGAACAGTACGATGCCGCAGGTGATGAGTGCGCTGGGAGACATGATGGGACCCTCTCGTAATCGATGTGTATTCGCTAGCCGGCAGTTGGGGGCTCGAGGAGACGCCCGGCACGTCGGGCGAGGTCGATGACGTCGGCATTTCCCATGGCCTCTCGCAGCGTTCCCTCGTCGAAGACACCGGCGAGAGCGAGCTGCGCGATGCCGTGCATCATCCCCCACCCGGCGACAAGAATTGCCGCGGTGGACTCTCGCTCTCCGTCACCGCCGAAATCGTCGCTGCTGCTTTGCAAGAGCGAGAATGCTCGCCGGCTCGCTTCGCGAAGACCGTGGGCGTCGTAGTCGAGCAGCTTCGGTTCGAACATCACCGAGAAGTGCGCTGGATGCTCGAGCGCGAACCGCAGGTAGGCGATACCGAGATCGAGAAACTCCCCTTCGTCGCGAACCCTCAGGAGCGCTTCGGACAGGAGGTCGAAACCCTCGGCGGCGAACGCCGACAGCAGCCCCGTCCGTGTGCCGAAGTGATGACCGACCGCGGTGTGACTGACACCGACGTCGGTCGCCAAACCCCGGATGGTCACACCTGCGGCACCGCGTTCGGCGATGACCTGTTCAAGACGATCCAATATCGATCGACGTAGCGAGCCGTGGTGGTAGGCGTCCGCTGATGCATTCACCCTTGTATCTTTCCATTGGAAACTTTCCATTGTCAAGATCATTTCGCGCCTGCCCGAAAACCGCGGTTTGGTGGTGTACTCGCACAGGGTCGCATGGCTTTCGACCAACCGCTTCCCGCCCCCTAGTGCTTCTTTTTTTACGAAGGATCGGCAAAGAGTAAGCGGTTGAAAGTAATTCGCAAGAAAGGAAGCAGTTCGAGCCGGGTCGAGTGGCGAAACCGACACGACGTTACGCTCACCAGCACCGTGCAGTGCGAGGCCTGTTATCAGGAGTCCTGCACGATACTCGGCCGGCCTTGACGAAGCAGGATGCGGATAACTTCGATCGTTTCATCGAGCCGGTGCACAACATCGGCGTACCCGAATCGATGCCATCTGTATCCGTCTCGAACCAGCTGTGTGTTGCGTCGACGGTCCCTGCTCGCTTGCTTCCCCACATCGTGGAACTCCGAACCATCGACCTCGATACACAGCCATCCGTCGATCACCAAGTCCAGCCGACCTCCTCGATACGACACCTGGATCTGCACACACCATCCTTCGTCCTCGCAGGCCACCCGCAGTATGCTCTCGGTGCCCGCTTCCGCGTCACCGTTGACCCGATCAAGCCATTCACGGCAGCGGGCAGGCAGACGACGACGCAACGCTTCCAAGCCGGCGGAATTCAGGATCCGACGATGCAGCGCACTGTCCACGGTCGCGATTACATCGAGCCGATCCGCTCTACGGCAATATTGCACCAGCGCGTCCAGCACTGTAACGCGTCAGGGCGCAGAGGGATCCACTCGAAACTCCGACTGCACGCGTTGAACATCAGGCTCCAGCGGCCCGAGGTGAGCCTTGCGTTTTACCGCGACTACGTGGAGTCCGCTCTGCGTGACCCAGATACCGTACGACTGCAGTGCTGCGGCGCCTCCCACAAGGCCTCCGTGCTCGAGCGCAGTACGGATTCGCGAGTCAGCATCCGGCAGTACCAGCCACTTGCGACCCACTGCGTGTATCATGCCGGCCCTCACTGCCTTCGACAGCGCTCTCGATGTATACCCGAGAGCCTTCAAGCGGTCGCGCGGCGCGGCTCCTCCCAGTCCATGTACGTCGTCGATGAGTCGCTGCATGCCCCCAGTGTGAGAGCTCCTCCACTCGCAGCACCCAACCCCTGCCCACAGCTGTGGAGAAATCTGAATGTTAGGCGCGAATTCCGCAAACAGACTGGGCGGCTACCGGGAGACCGTCAGGAGTTCACTTCATCTCACGAAATGCTTCTTTTTTGCTCGCGCAGCGGCATTTTCGAAGCAGTT
>DXDC01000148.1 GCA_019115685.1 Candidatus Agrococcus pullicola | reverse complement strand
TGCGGAGAAAGACATCCGTTCTTATCGCTGGCCTTTCGGCCGTTGCTATCGGAGTCGCGGGTTGCACCGGCGGCATCGGCAGCGGAGATGGAGGCGGCGATAGCGATGGCTTCACCGTCGTCCAGTGGGGTGGTGTATCCCAGGAGATTTCCTACGCCGAGATGTTCGAGCCGTTCGCAGAGGAACAGGGCATCACCATCAGTCAGGACTCACCGACCGACTACGCACAGCTCGAGGCGATGGTTGACGCAGGGCAAGTCAGCTGGGATGTTGTGCAGGGAGAGCCGCACTTCACGGCTCGCGCTTGCGCTGACGGCAAACTTGAGCAGTTGAGCGAAGAGGTTATCGAGGCCGCCGAAGAGAACGGCGTCGACATGGACCAGGTGACGGAGTGCTCGATCCCGATCCTGTACTACACGTACAACATCGCGTACAACACCGACACGTTCCCGGACGGCCACCCGACCACGTGGGAGGAGTTCTTCGACACGGAGGAATTCCCCGGTAAGCGCGGAATGTGGCGTTCGGCAGCGGGTGCAGCGCTCGAAACAGCGCTGCTGGCCGACGGAGTCGCACCCGAAGACCTCTACCCGCTCGACCTCGACCGTGCATTCGAGGTACTCGACTCTATTCGTGAGGACATCGTCTGGTACGACACCGGTGATGAGCAGATTCAGCTGACGGCAAGCGGTGAAACTCCGCTCATGCAGGCCTGGAACGGCAGAATGCACGCGGCAGCCGGTGAAGGCATGCCCGTCGCCAATGAGTTCAGCGAGAACCTCATCACCTACGAGCACCTCATGATCCCCGCTGGTTCGGAGAACAAGGAACTGGTCGAGGAGTGGATGATCTGGTACCTCAACAACATGGAGGCACAGGCGAGCTACGCCGAAGCGAGCAACTACGGTGTTCCTTCGCCGAACGCACTCGAGCTGCTCGACGAGGAGACACGCGACAGCCTCGCCGGTAGCGATGTGGTCAACGACCAAGCGGCTGCCGTGATGGACTACGACTACTGGGCCGAGAACTTCGCAGAGGTCACCGAACGATTCAACGTTTGGCTCGCCGATTAATCACAGGGCTGTATGTCGAATTCAATAGCGGCGATGACCGCGGGGTCGACGAAACCTGTCGCCCCGCGGTCGAGATTCCGCGAGTACTTCCGTATCGACGGGTGGGGCGCGCTCGTCTTGCCATTGCTGCTGTTCCTCGTCCTCGTCTTCGTGCTCCCGTTGGGAACGATGCTGTGGCGCAGCTTCTCGGACCCGGAGTTCGGGCTGGGGAATTACCAGGCTGTTTTTGCGGAGTCGCTCTACGTACGGGTAATCCTGAACACGTTCTTCATCGCCCTCGTCGTAACGGCCGCCACCCTGGTGCTCGCGTATCCGTATGCATACCTCATGACGCTGGCGAAGCCCTTCTGGCGCAACGTGATGCTGATCGTGATTCTGGTGCCCTTCTGGACCAGCATCCTGGTACGCAGCTTCGCGCTCATCATCCTGCTGCGCGACACCGGTGTGATCAACACCGTGGCGGTGGATACCGGGTTGGTCGATGAGCCGTTCACCATGCTCCGCACCACGTTCGGCGTCGTGTTCGGAATGGTGCAGGTCTCGCTGCCGTTCGCGGTGCTGCCGATGTACGCGGCGATGCAGGGCATCGATCTGCGGCTGGGTCTCGCCGCTCAGAGCCTCGGTTCACGGCCAACGGGGGCGTTCTGGCGGGTCTTCGTGCCGCTGAGTCTGCCCGGTGTCGCGGCGGGTCTGCTGCTCACGTTTATTCAGGCTCTCGGGTACTACATCACTCCCGCGCTGCTCGGCGGCCCGCGTAACACGATGATCGGTGAGCTCATCGTGCAGCAGGTGCAAACGGTGCTCAGGTACGGATTCGCTGCGGCGTTGGCAACGATGCTGCTCATCGCCACGCTCGTACTGCTGGGGATAGCGGCGAAGTTCTTGAATCTCGAGAAAGCGCTGATGAGGCAGCTATGACGAAGAAGATTACTCGCAGCCTGCTCGTTGTATTCGCCGTGCTCCTGGCGTTCTACCTGTTGCTCCCCGTGCTCGTCATCGTGCCGATGTCGTTCTCGGAGAGCGCGTTTCTCGCATTCCCTCCCGAGGGGTTCACCCTGCGATGGTTCGACCGGCTCATCAATGACTGGAGCTGGGTGAGTTCCGCCATCAACAGCCTGATCGTAGCGCTGCTCTCTATGGTCTGCTCGGTCGTGCTGGGCACGCTCGCGGCGCTCGCTATCACGAGGGGCAGGATGCCGTTCCGCGGTGGCGTCATGGCGATTCTGCTATCGCCGATCATCGTTCCGTTCGTGGTCGTCGCTCTGGCCATCTACATCACGTTCCTGCCGCTCGGATTGACGCAGACCATTCTCGGGTTCGTGCTGATCCACACCGCGCTCGGGGTACCGTACGTGATGATCAACGTCGTCGCATCTCTGAGCTCGGTCGACCGAAGGCTCGAGATGGCCGCGATGAACCTCGGCTCCAACGGCATCGGCACGTTCTTCAGGATCACGCTGCCGGTCATCATGCCCGGCATCCTCGCTGGTGCGCTGTTCGCCTTCATCACCAGTTGGGATGAGGTCGTGGTTGCGATCTTCCTGTCGGGTACGGAACTCACGACACTTCCTGTGAGGATGTGGTCGGGCATCCGCGTGCAAGTCGACCCGATGATCGCAGCGGTTTCGACCATTTCGCTCTTCATCATTGTCGCTGCGTTCCTCAGTAACGGACTCGCGCGACTACTGACGCGGAAGCGTACGAAGCGCCCTTCCGCGATTGCAAAGCAGAAAGCAGAACAGCCATGACTACCGAAACGTACACGGAACAGCTTTCGAAGATAAACCAGCAGACCGGTGCGCCCATCCGGATCGCCGAAGTGACCAAACGCTACGGCGACCACGTTGTGCTCGACCGAGTCAGTCTCGACATTCGCGCTGGCGAATTCATAACACTGCTCGGTGCCAGTGGCTCGGGCAAGTCGACGCTGCTGAACATTCTCGCCGGTTTCACCAAGGCTGAGGGCGGAGTTATCGAGGTCGACGGCGCCGATATCTCCCGAAAGCCGCCGCATAAGCGCGGGCTCGGCATGGTGTTCCAACACTATGCGCTGTTTCCGCACATGACGGTGTTCGACAACATCGCCTACGGTCTCCGCCGTCAGCGGAAGCCGAGGGCAGAGGTCAACCGCCTGGTGGGCGAGGTGCTGGACATGATCCAGATGAGACAGTTCGCCGACCGTAAGCCCAGCCAGCTCTCCGGAGGCCAGCAGCAGCGGGTCGCGCTGGCCCGTGCCATCGTGTTCAGGCCCAGGGTGCTGCTCATGGACGAGCCTCTCGGCGCACTGGATAAGCTGCTGCGCGAGGAAATGCAGCTGGAGATCCGCCGCATCCACCAGGAACTCGGCATCACCTTCATCTTCGTGACGCACGATCAGCACGAAGCGCTCACCATGTCCGATCGAATCGCGTTGCTCCGCGACGGTGAGATCGTGCAACTCGGTACCCCGCGCGAGCTGTATTCGGAGCCCAATTCGCAGTACGTTGCGGAGTTCGTCGGTGAGTCGAACCTGTTCGAGGGCGAAGTCGTCGACGGACGCTTCGTCGACGCCGAGAACAACGGGACCTACGGTGTTCCAGACGGTGACGGCGATCTGCTCCTGGTGCGGCCCGAGCACGTGCGAGTCACGCCGTTCGCACGTGCCGCAGAGGAGGATCGGGAGAACACACTCACCGGTCGA
>DXDC01000147.1 GCA_019115685.1 Candidatus Agrococcus pullicola | reverse complement strand
ACCATGCGCATACCGCGATCAGCCATCGCACGCAGATGCGCGTGCTGGGTGCCGGCCGCCGGCACAATAATCGCGCCGTCCGCCTGCCTCCCCGCGAAGTCGACCAAGAGTCGTTCCTCACGCTCCTGATTCTCCGCTGTGTTTCCCAGAATCACCCGCTTGTCGTGCCGCGCCAAGACCTCTTCGACGCCGATGACGAACTCGCCGTAGTACGGATTGGAAATGTCGGTAACGGTCACACCGATGAGATTGCTGGAGTGGCCGGGCCGCAGACTACGGGCGTTCTCATTGCGGCTGTACCCGAGCTCCCTGACGGCAGCCAGTACGCGCTCCCTGGTCTCCTCCGTGACGTGGTCGTTGCCGTGCAACGCACGCGAAACGGTCATGGTGCTGACGCCGGCCCTGAGCGCCACATCCTTGATCGTAACCCTGCCCTGCTGTGCCAGAGGACGCCTCCTTTAGATTTGTTACACGGATTCCTCACCCCAGTATGGCTGCCAGAGCCCGTTGTGTCGCTCCCTCACGAGACGTTATACGTCAGTCGTGCTCGAGCCGCATCGCACCGCTGTCGATGCGACGCTGGGCCCGTTCGATCGTGTGCGAGCTGAACGCGCCTGTGGAACGCGCCTCGCCCAGCGCATCTTGCTCCGCCTCGAGAATGAGCGCTTCGAGTTCGCGTACCTGCTGCATCGTCGAGTCGCGTGCTTCGGCACGATCCGGATCCGTGAACTGCTCACGCATCTTGCGGGCACGCTCGAGCACACCGTCGTCGAATCGCGTGCCGTCCCTGCGTCGCAGATCCGGATTGTCGATGACCTGCTTCGCCGCCGCCTCGTTCAGCTCGGTCAGCAAGAGCCTGAGTTCTCGCTTCGCGTGCTCTTCGTCGGTACCGCGGATGCCCAAAACACGGATCAGCAGCGGCAGTGTCCCGCCCTGTCCGACCAGCGTAACGATCGCGACGACGAACGCGATGAGCATGAGCTGCGTACGATACGGAAAATCCGTCGGCAGCGACTGCGCGGCCGCGAGCGTGACGACACCGCGCATCCCGGACCACGCGATAACGGCACCGCCTCGCCAACCGATGCCCTCGTTCGCATAGAAGCGAGCATCCGCGTGCTGGCGACGCAGATGACGTTGGATGCGCGGCCCGCGCGGGTGCTGCTGCCATCGTTCATCATCGGCTACTCGTTCCAGCATGTCGCCGAACAGCTCGACCTTTTCGCGGCTTCTTCGTTGTCGACGGCGGATACCGAACATGAGTGGGACGACGAATCCGACACGAACAACGCCCAGCGCGACAGTCACCAGCAGACCAACCCACACCGCGATCCAGACGGACAAACCTACGTCCTCAACGTCACCGACCAGCGTCATGAGCTGCAGCCCCATCAACAGGAAGACGCCGTTCTCGAGCAGCATCTGCACCGTCAACCAATTCGTGCGTTCGGAGCTCCGATCCTGGACGGAATGTTTCCTGGCGCTACCGGCGCCGGTGATGAGCCCTGCGACGACAACCGCAATCACGCCGGACGCGTTCAGCGCCTCCGCCGGCAGGAATGCCAGGAACGGCACCGCGAACGAAATGGCCGTCGATAACGCCGGCTGCTGGATGCTCGAACGAATCCAGACAGAGACAGCACCGATTACGACGCCGGCCGCAATCGCGATGACCACTGCGTATGCGAAGTCGCCGACCGCGTGCCAGAACGAGAACGTACCCGCTGTCGCCGCGACCGCAGTACGCAGCAGAACGAGTGCTGTCGCGTCGTTGACGAGCCCCTCCCCTTCCAGGACGGTGAGCAGCCGGGGAGGCAACCCCAGCTTCTTGCCGATCGCCGTCGCCGCCACGGCATCAGGAGGGCTCACGATCGCCCCGACGGCGATGGCAGCCGCGAGATGGAGGTCGGGAAAGATCCACCACAGCAGCAACCCGATGCCGAAGGCGGACACCAAGACGAGCACAACCGACAAGGCCCCTATCGTGCCGAAATCTCGACGGAAATCGACGACCGGCATGTTCACCGCGGCCGAATACAGCAGCGGCGGCAGCACGACCGTCAGAATCAGCTCCGGCTCAGGCGCGATGGGCGGCAAGCCAGGAATCAGGCTGAGGCCGATGCCGATGACCACGAGCAGAATCGGCGCTGCAACACCCAGCTTGCCCGCAAAGTACGAAACTGCGACGATCACCAGCACCACCGCGATGACCAGCATTTCAAGGTCTTCGAATCCCATGGGGGGTTCCTGCCGGAGGCTTCCGCCCTCGTATCCAATACCCGTGAACGCACGGACGCAAGCGGATGCCGTGTCGTAGGTTCGTGGCAGCCTGACGGCATGAACGACAGACACTGGACGATAGAAGACCATCTCGACGACAAACCAGCAGCGTCGATCGCGCTGTTCCGCCGGGTCGAGCAGGAGGTACGGCGCCTGGGGGATGTGCGAGTTTCGGTTTCGAAGACAACCGTGACGTTCAAGGGCTCTCGTCGCGGCTTCTTCGGAGCACGACCGACGAAAACCGGAGTCGACGGCTATTTCGACATCATGCGTTCACTGGACAGCGAGGATCCCAGGATCCGCACGGTTTCGCCGTATCAGAACAATCTCTTCGTGCATCAGTACCGGCTCGAGAGCGCCGACGACCTTGACGACGAATTCCTGTCGTGGCTGCACGAAGCCTACGAAGTCGGCAACGGTGCGCATTTGCGGGGCGGTTGATGACGACCACTCGCGAAGCAAGAGTCAGTACGCACTCCGATGCAGATTGCACTGATCATTGGGCAATCACGCGAAGACCGAGCATTGAGAGAAGAAACGCGATTCTTCTCACCTCGATGAGGCCTCCCGACTCGGCACAAGTGATGTAATCGGAGTACCACCCGCACCATGCACCGCATCCGGCTCGCCGAGGCACTCGTGCGCGCCCAAAATGCGGTTGAATCGTATGTACGAACACGAGATTGAACGGAGTCGTTTATGAGTGGCAGCAACATGCAGTTCTTCGACGAGGAGACACTGCAGTCGGTCGATCCGAAACATCGCCCGATGTTGGAGCGATTCGTTGACCAACTCGATCTCGTGGATCTCGAGGACCGAGAGCCGCGCGATGTCCTCGGCGCCGCACAGTCGATGCTGCGACTCACCGAGGTTCGCGAACCATCGGAAACTCTCGTATCCGTTTTCACTCCGACACTGCGAGAAGACGGCTGGACGTCTCGACGAACGATCGTCAACATCTGCACGACGGACTCACCGTTCCTGGTCGACTCCGTCACCTCCGCGATCGCAAGGCAGGGGCTGTCCGTACACCTGCTCATGCACCCCGTGGTCTCGGTACGTCGGGAAGACGACGGATCGCTCTTGGAAATCGACGCCCGCGGTGGCGACCTGGAGTCCTGGATACATCTCGAAATCGACCGGGTCACCACGGAAGACGGACGACGCGAACTCGAGCAGCGGCTGCAGGATGTACTGACGGATGTGCACCTAGCCGTCGACGATTGGCAGGGCATGCGCCGCGCCTGCCTCGACATTGTGACCGATCTCCGCACAGCGCCACCGAAAACCGCGGATCCGGACTCCATCGCCCCGACCGTCGAATTCCTGAATTGGCTGGCCGACGACAACTTCACGTTCCTCGGCTACCGCGAGCACGCTCTCGAAACGGACGAGAACGGCGAAGAGGTACTGCGCTCGCTGCCGCACACCGGCCTCGGGATTCTGCGCAAGCCGACGACCGCGATCGCCCGCCTCCGACCCGAAGCGCAGCGGACCGCACGCGAGCCGCGTCTGCTCACCGTGACAAAGGCGAACTCGAGGGCTACTGTGCACCGCGACGTGTACCTCGACTACATCGGCCTCCGTTCCTTCGACAGCGAAGGCAATGTCACTGGCGAACGTCGCTTCCTCGGAATGTTCACATCGACTGCGTACGCCTCGTCCGTCATGACGCTTCCGATCGTGTCGTCGAAAGTTCGTGCCGTGCTGGATGCTTCCGGGCACGCGCCGAACTCGCACTCGGGGAAGG
>DXDC01000146.1 GCA_019115685.1 Candidatus Agrococcus pullicola | reverse complement strand
AGTGCGGCTTCGATCTTCGTCCCCCCGACATCGACGGCCAGCACGGGAGCAGCGGTCGATTCCTGCTGTGCCTGTCGTGGTGTCCTGGCTGTCATCCGGTGGTTCCTCTTCGAAGCATAGAGTGGCATGTTGAGTTCAGGTGTTGACAACAAAACCGTTTCGCACAACTATAGCCGTATGCAAGGACGCCATCGTAGACCGGGATCCACCGCCGCGCTTCGGGTGAGTAACGAACGGGTCGTCCTGCACGCTCTGCTCACGCACGGCCCGTCGACGCAATCGGAGCTCGCGCGCCGGACGCAACTTTCGAACGGGAGCGTTTCCTCGATCGTCCGATCCCTGCTGGATCGCGGTCTTGTCACCACGAGCGGCACGATTTCCTCCGGCAGGAAGGCGACGCTGGTGACGCCGCAGGTGTCCACGAAACGCGTTGCCGTCGGCATCGACCTCGGGCGCAGCCACATAGGTCTCGTGATCGCGAAACCGGGCCTGGAGATCCTCGTGGAGGAGCGCAAGCGCATCGCTCACGGCACACCCGCGGAGGAGTCGTTGCAGCGCGTGCGCGACCTGCTCACGAACAGCCTCACGGCAACCGGAAGAACCGACGACGACATCGTGGCTGTTATCGTCTCGGTGCCGGGCCCGATCGACAGGAACACGGGGCGTGTCGCCGACGGCACGATCCTGCCGGAATGGGTCGGTCGCAATGCCGACGACGTCTCGAGGGTGCTCGGTCTCGAAGCCGAGATCTGGAACGACGCCGATGCGGGCGCGTTCGCCGAACGTGCTTGGGGCGCCGCAGCCAACGACGAGGACTTCCTTTACGTCAAAATCGGTACGGGCATCGGCGCCGGCGTCTTCCTGCGCGGTTCGAATTACACCGGCGCATTCGGCATCGCCGGCGAGATCGGGCATTCGACCGTGGATCCGAGCGGCAACCACTGCCGGTGCGGCAACCGCGGATGCCTCGAAACGGTCGCGTCGATGCCCGTCGTCATGCAGCACTTGAGCGACGCACTGGGCAGGGATGTGACGCGGGAGGAGCTGAGCGAACTCGCGTCCAGTCGGCACAGGGCGACGGTCAGGGTCATTCAGGACGCCGGGCTCGCGCTCGGGCAGTCGATCGCGATGGCCGCGAACATGCTGGGTACGGGGCTGGTCGTGCTGGGAGGGCCGTTGAGCGAGACGGGAGACGTGCTGCTGGATGCAGTGCGGGACGGGTTCGCGCGCTTCGCCATCTCTCCGATCGCGGAGGCGACGAGAGTCGAACTCTCTCCTCTCGGTGAGGCTGCCAGTGCTCGGGGCGCAGCGACGATCGCGTTCGAACAGGGGGATGCGCTCGCCTACTTGGTCGACTCCGTCGACCGGCGTTTGCGTTCAGGTGTTGACAACAAGAGTTCAGCGTCGTAGGTTCTTACCCATTGGCGCACAAGGAGGTGGCTGTGGCCGACGAATCGAGTTATCTACTCGAAATGCAGGGCATCACGAAGCGGTTCCCGGGCGTGAAGGCGCTCGATTCCGTCGATCTCGCCGTTCGTGCCGGTGAGATTCACGCGATCTGCGGTGAGAACGGCGCGGGGAAATCCACGCTCATGAAAGTGCTGTCCGGTGTGTACCCGGCCGGCACGTACGAAGGCGACATCCTGTATCGCGGTGAGGTGCAGAGATTCAACAACATCGCCGCGAGCGAGCAGGCCGGCATCGTGATCATTCACCAGGAGCTCGCGCTCGTTCCGGAGCTGTCGATTACCGAGAACATCTTCCTGGGTCACGAGATCAACACGATGGGTGTTATCGACTGGAATGAGGCCCGACGTCGGACGGCGGAGCTGCTCGAGCGAGTCGAACTTCGCGAAGACCCGGAGACGCCGATCAAGTACCTCGGCGTCGGCAAGCAGCAGCTGGTCGAGATCGCGAAAGCACTCGAGAAGGACGTGAAGCTGCTCATCCTCGACGAACCGACCGCCGCCCTGAACGAACGCGACTCCCAACAGCTGCTGCGTCTCATCTCCGACCTCAAGCAGGAGGGTGTGACTTCGATCATCATCTCCCACAAGCTTGCCGAGATTGAACAGATCGCAGACCACATCACGATCATCCGCGACGGCAAGAGCATCGAGACGTTGCGCGTCGACGGCACGGTCGACGAGGACCGCATCATCAAGGGCATGGTCGGGCGAACGCTGGGTCGGCGATTCCCGGAGCGTTCATCCCGCGTCGGCGACGTGCTCTTCGAGGTGCACGACTGGACGGTTCAGCATCCGCTCGACGCCACCCGGCTCGTCGCGAAGAACTCGAGTTTCACCGTGCGAGCCGGCGAGGTCGTCGGTTTCGCGGGGCTCATGGGCGCCGGGCGAACGGAACTCGCCATGAGTCTGTTCGGGCAGTCGTACGGCGTCAAACTCTCCGGAGAAGCGTTCATGCACGGCAAGCCCGCCAGGATCCGCACCGTCAAGGATGCGATCCGTGCGGGGATCGCGTACGTGAGCGAGGACCGCAAGTCGCTCGGATTGAATCTCCTCGACACGATCAAACGATCCATCGTTGCAGCGAAACTGGGGCGTATCTCGAAAAGCGGCGTGGTCGACGAGCTGCAGGAGACCAGGTACGCGGAGGAGTACCGGCAGGAGATGCGGATCAAGACACCAGATGTCGAAACCGGTGTCGACACACTCTCCGGCGGCAACCAGCAGAAGGTCGTGCTCTCGAAGTGGATGTTCACCCAGCCCGACCTGCTGATTCTCGACGAGCCGACGCGCGGCATCGATGTCGGAGCGAAAGGCGAGATCTATCAGATCATCAGGCGGCTCGCCGACGAGGGGAAGGGGATCCTGCTGATCTCGTCGGAACTGCCCGAACTCATCGGCATGGCCGACCGGATCTACACGATTTTCGAAGGCGAGATCACCGCTGAGCTAGACGCGGCGAACGTCGATCAGGAAACGCTTATGCGCCACATGGCGCCAATGCAGAAGGGGAACGCGGCATGAGCGCCGACACGAAAACCGAACGCCGCGGGTTCAATCCGAAAGACATCTGGCTGATCTTCGGCCGCCGAGGTTCGCTGAAGCAGCTGGGCATCCTGGGTGCGCTGATCGTCATCATCGTGGTCTTCCAGATCTGGACCGAGGGTACGACGCTGCATCCCGGTAACGTCATCAACCTCGTGCAGGCGTACTCGTTCATCCTGCTGCTGTCGGTCGGCATGGTGATGGTGATCATCACCGGGCACATCGACCTCTCGGTCGGCTCCGTAGCGGCGTTCGTGGGCATCATGGTGGCCACGGCGATGCGCGACTGGGGGCTTCCGTGGTGGGCGGGCATCCTGCTCGGCATCGCGCTCGGCGCCGCGATCGGCGCGTTCCAGGGGTTCTGGGTTGCGGTCATCGGGATCCCCGCGTTCATCGTGACGCTGGCCGGCATGATGATCTGGCGCGGAGCGCAGCAGTTCGTCGGTCAGGCGCAGACGATCGCGGTGCCGGAGGAGTTCCGCTTCGCCCTCTACGGCTTCATGCCGGAGGTCGGCCCGGCCACCCCCTACAACAACCTGACGCTGCTGCTCGGTCTG
>DXDC01000145.1 GCA_019115685.1 Candidatus Agrococcus pullicola | reverse complement strand
CGAGTTCCTCTTCCTCTGCGAAGCCGAGTGCGATCGCGGCCCGCTTGAGTGCGTTGCTCATGGGATGCCTCCTTTAGGGGGTGTGACAACAGGCTACGCGCTGTCTGGTCGCGAACCCGTGATTGCCGTGCCGATCCTCAGGTGTGTCGCGCCGTACCGCAGGGCTGAACGCCAGTCGGAGCTCATACCGGAAGAAATCGAAGTCGCGTTCGGCAGGATGCGGAGCAAGCGCTGCGAGTATGCCGCTATGCGCTCGTGTGCTCGCTCCGGCGTCTCGTCGAGCGGTGCGACCGCCATGACACCATGCACTCGAACGGCCGAGGATTCCGCCGCCCGCTCTGCGAGCGCCTCGAAACCGGCGTCATCGACTCCGCCGCGCCCCGGATCGTCCGTGAGGTTGACCTGCAGGAATACGTCACGAGTCGGGATGTCTTCACCGGTCTCCAGCAGTTCGATGATCTCTTTTCGATCAACAGCGTGCAACACGTCGGCGTACCGCGCAACCTGACGCACTTTGTTCCGCTGCAACTGCCCCACGAAGTGCCACACCGCTTCGTCTTCATCGAGTCCGGATCGCTTGTTGCGCGCCTCCGGATGCCGGTTCTCGCCGAAGTGCCGTTGACCGGCGTCGAAGAGTTCTCGGACGAGCTCGTCAGGATGAAACTTCGTAATGACGATCAGCGTAGGCGCCGCTGCAAGGCCGACGCTCGCTTCTCGCAACTCGGCCCTGAACTGCTCCAGCCGCTCCGCTGCCGACATCACTTCAGGAAGTCGGGCAGGAACTCGTCTTCATCCTCGTCCGCGGAGGCATCGAGCGGCTGCACCGGCCCGGTCAGATGCTCGGGCACCGTCTGTGGCGGCACGGGAACCGGGCGGCGCTCGTCCACGTCCGGCTCGCTCTGCTCACCCTCTGCCCGTGATCCGAGCATCGCGTTGTGCGCAGTGTCGAACTCCCGGTGATCCGAGTCCTCCTTCGCGTGCGGGCCTCCCCCGTCGAAGCCCGCGGCGATGACGGTGACACGCACCTCGTCGCCGAGCGTATCGTCGATGACGGTTCCGAAGATGATGTTCGCTTCGGGGTGCACGGCCTCCTGCACTAGGCTGGCGGCTTCCTGGATCTCCATAATGCCGATGTTGGAGCCGGCCTGAATCGAGAGCAGAACACCGTGCGCGCCATCGATCTTCGCTTCCAGCAATGGGCTGGCGATCGCGAGTTCGGCGGCCTTGATCGCGCGATCGGCACCGCGTGACGAACCGATGCCCATGAGCGCACTTCCCGCGCCCTGCATAACGGACTTCACGTCCGCGAAGTCGACGTTGATGAGACCCGGTGTCGTAATGAGATCGGTGATGCCCTGAACACCGGCAAGCAGGACCTGGTCAGCGGTCTCGAAGGCCTCCACCATAGAAAGACCCATGTCGCTGATCTCCAGCAGGCGATCATTGGGAACGACGATGAGCGTGTCCACTTCGTTCTTGAGCGCTTCCACGCCGGACTCCGCCTGTGCCTGGCGACGACGCCCCTCGAACGAGAAGGGCTTCGTGACAACACCGACCGTCAATGCTCCCAGGCTCTTCGCTATGCGTGCAACGACGGGAGCGCCGCCGGTTCCGGTACCGCCGCCCTCGCCGGCCGTCACGAAGACCATGTCGGCGCCGGAGAGCGCCTGTTCGATCTCCTCCTGGTGATCCTCGGCTGCTCGCCTACCGATTTCCGGGTCTGCTCCGGCACCGAGGCCCTTCGTGAGCTCACGGCCAACATCGAGCTTGACGTCGGCGTCACTCAGTGTCAACGCCTGCGCGTCGGTGTTCACCGCAATGAACTCGACGCCACGCAGACCGATCTCAATCATGCGGTTGACGGCGTTCACTCCGCCGCCGCCGACGCCGACCACCTTGATGACGGCGAGGTAATTCTGGTTCGATGTCACTTCCGACCCCTCGATATGCGTGTCGTTCGCGAGAAGTTTCAACCTTTGGTTTAAGGTTAGAGTTTCCCTCACGGTTGTTTGTCACGATCGACGCTACGGCCCGGTGACCCCCCGAAGCGGACAACACGCCGGAGTGTCGCCACCACGGGGGCAAGAAAAGTGTCGCTCACAGAAATCGTGGTCGGATTCAGCGAACAACGGGATGTTCCGGTGCGGAAACATCGATAGTCCGGCCGTTGACGGCGTCACTGGCAAGCAGCACCTGCACCGTGTCGGATTTCAATGTCGACTGCTCCGGGCCGCCCCAAATCACCGTCTCCCCCGAGTCGATCGTCATGCTGATCGATTGCGGAGACTCTGCCGTGACGGTTTCAACGCGCGCCAGCATCTCCGGTGACAGGTTGACGAGCACACGGGACACGGACGCGAACGTATCGCCTCCAATTGTGACGTCGACGACCGTGGGAAGATCCCCTTCACCATCACGTGGCTCACCCAGGTTGATTCCGGCGGCGTCCACGAGCTCACCGTCCTCCGTGAGTGCAACGGGTACGCGCTCATGGACCCGAATCACTATTGCCGAGGGCGGCGCCAAATCCACGGCGTAGGATTCGAGCGCAGCGAATCCGCTCAACCGCTCTCCGACCTCTTCCTCGCTGACCAGCGCGATGGGTGTGCCGAACTGATCCTGGAGTGCCTCGCGAATCTCGTCCGCAGACACCCGGTCGGCTCCTTCGACGCGGATCTCACGAACGGACATCACGGGGGTTGTCACGAGTGCAACGAGCACCCCGATGCTGACAGCAACGACGCCGAAGCCCACCAGCCAGTTGCGCAGTCGTTTTCGCCTCGCCGCCGTGAACCGACGAAGGTCGCTCCGCTCCGCTCGTCTGCGCTCTTTCGCAACGCGCCGCAGCTCTCGCTGTTCTTCACGAGCGAGCTGTGCCTCGCGCTCCATTTCCTCACGACTGCGGTCGCGCAGTTCCCTATCGACGCGCTCCGTGACAGAGCGGGCCGGGGTCCGGTACTGGGGCCTGCGCACCTACTCGTTCTCCCGCGACTCAGAGTCGGCATCCGTCGCAGCCAGCGCGTCCTTGAGCTGCGGGATGATCAGATTCACATTGCCGCACGAGAGGGTCATGACGAGATCACCTTCTCGAGCGAGCTCGGCGACACGCTCGGACGCTGCTTGCCAGTCCGCGATGAAGTCCCGCTTCGAGGGATCCTCAAATGCATCCGCAACGAGCGCTCCCGTCACTCCCGGTATCGGATCTTCACGAGCACCGTACACGTCGAGAATCACGGTGTGATCGGCAAGCTCCTCGTAGACCTCCGCGAAGCGGTCGGCCATGTCACGGGTTCGTGAGAACAGGTGGGGTTGATGCACGGCGATGATACGCCCGTCCGTTGCAGTTCTGGCCCCCTTCAGCGCCACCTCGACCTCAGCGGGATGGTGAGCGTAGTCGTCGTACACGGCGACGCCACGAACGCTGCCGTGGGATTCGAAACGACGTCCCGTACCGGTAAACGTCGAGATGGCGTCGAGGGCCGCGCGCGGCTCGAACCCCAGACTCACGAGCACCGCGAATACCCCGGCCGCGTTCAGCGCATTGTGCTCGCCCACGACTCCGACACTCCCCGGGAAGCGTCGGCCGCGATACTCGAGCGCGAACGTCACCTCGGGTTCCAAAGACACGTCCACCAGTTTCACGTCGGCGTCGTCAGCGCGACCGAACGTCACGACGCGCTCGTGGCGCATCAAAGCACGCACTCTGCCTGCGCCCTCGTCATCGCTCGAGATCACGACGGTTTCCCCGGCGTCGTCAGCGAAACGGGCGAACGCTCGATCGAAGGCCGCTTCCGATCCATAGTGATCCAGGTGATCGGTATCGACGTTGGTTATCAACGCAACAGCCACGTCGTAGATGAGGAACGAGCCGTCCGACTCATCCGCTTCGAGAACGAAGAGCTCGCCATCTCCGTGCGCGGAGGAGGTGCCCAGGCCGGAGACGACACCCCCGTTCACAAAGCCGGCCCCCGCGTCGAGCGCGTGCAGTGCTGACGCCAGCATCCCGGTCGAAGTGGTTTTTCCATGCGCGCCGGCAACCGCGACGAGGCGGTGTCCGCGAGCGAGCAGATGCAGCGCCTGGGAACGGTGCAGAACGGGGATGCCCCTGTTCAGCGCTGCAACGAGTTCCGGATTATCCGGCCACAGGGCGCTCGTGACGACAACGGCATCAACGTCGGGCAGCTTCGCTCCGTCATGTCCTACCCATATCTCAGCGCCTTGCCCACGCAGTTCATGGAGAGTATCGGATTCGGCCCGGTCCGAGCCCGTCACCGCCATCCCGCTGGAGAGCATCATGCGAGCGATTCCGGACATTCCACTGCCGCCGATGCCGATGAAGTGCACGCGTGCGATCTCATCGGGAATGGGTGTGGTCAGGTCTGGCTTGATCATGCGATCACCCGCTCCACGAGGGCCGCCATACGGTCCGCTCCGTCTCGCACTCCCGCGGCCGCGCTCCGCTCCGCCATGTGCCGCACTTCCTCGTCGTCGCGCAACAGCGGAACGAGTTCGCTGCGTATCCATTCGGGTGTGAATCGTTCGTCCTTCACGATCACAGCACCTCCCGCATCCAACTGATCCTGTGCGTTCCTTCTCTGTTCACCGTTACCGTAGGGCAACGGAACGTAGACCGCCGGTAACCCGACCGCCCCCAGTTCCGCAACGGTCAGGGATCCGGCTCGGCAGACGACGAAATCGGCGGCCGCCAGGGCCAGGTGCATGTCGCGAAGATACTCGATCGCGACGTAGCGCTCCGACCGGGCAGGTTCGAAGTCGGTCTGCCGCCCACCCGAGAGGTGGAGAATCTGCCATCCTGCAGCGACGATATCGTCCGCGGCCGCAACAATCGCGCGGTTGACGCTGCGAGCTCCCTGTGATCCTCCCGTCACGAGCAGGACGGGGCGATCGGCATCCAATCCCAGTGCTGCGCGAGCACGCGCACGCAGCGCTGCGCGGTCGAGATCCGTTATCTCGCGGCGGAGTGGCATGCCGACGAACTCGCTACCGGTCATCGGGGTCGTGCGGTACGAGACCCCTACGACTGCAGCCCACCGGGCCCCGAGCTTGTTCGCCATGCCGGGTATCGCGTTCGCTTCGTGGATGATGATGGGAACGCCCTCGAGCTTCGCGGCACGGTAGGCGGGTGCGGACGCGTATCCCCCGAAGCCGACGACGGCTGCCACACCGCGCTCACGCATGATGCGCCGTACTTGACGCACCGCACGAATCCACCGTGGCGGAAACCGGAGCGCGTACACGTTCGGTCGGCGAGGAAATGGCAGTTTCTCGATCGTGAGCAACTCGTAGCCGCGATCCGGCACGAGGTCGGCCTCCAGCCCCTCCCGAGTCCCGAGCACGAGAATCTCGAGGTCTTCACGCTGCTCCCGCATTCTGTCAGCGGTCGCAAGCAGTGGGTTCACGTGGCCGGCGGTTCCGCCACCGGCGAATAGCACAGTCGTCACGCGCGTCCTTCCGCTCGAACTGCGAGCCTAACGTCTTCAGGGGCTTCGCCGTCTTGGCTCGACTGCCGATCGGAACGAGCCAGGGCGAGTACGACGCCGATCGCCAATAGCGTCGCGAGCGTTTGCGAACCCCCGGCGGAGACGAGCGGCAGGGGTACCCCGAGCACAGGAAGGAGGCCGAGCACGACGGCGATGTTCACGAACGCCTGGCCGACGATCCAGACCATAACGGCACCTGTCACAATCTTCGTGAACGGCGACTGGGCCTCCCGAATGATGCGTATGAAGGCGTAGGTCATGACAGCGTAGAGCAGCAAAACGGTAATCGCACCGATCATCCCGAGCTCTTCCGCGATGATGGCGAAAATGTAGTCGCTGTCCGCCTCCGGCAACCAGTTCCATTTCGCGCGAGAATTGCCGAGGCCCACCCCGAGCACGCCACCTCCGGACATCGCCCAAGTCCCGTGCAGTTGCTGCCAGCATCCCGCGTAGTACTCCGCCTCCGTGCAACCGTCGAAGAAGTGCTGGATGCGGCGCACGCGGCTCGGGCTCGAGAGCACGATAGGCACCGCAACGACCGACACGACGATCAACGGCGCCAGCAAGTGCCTGATCTTCACACCGGCGATGAACATCGCGCCGAACACGAGCGCCACCATGATCACGACCGTGCCGAAGTCTCTGCCGAGCATGACAAGACCGATCGCGAGAATCGCGACCGGCGCTACCGGAATCCAGGCAGGAATGAACTCCCGCACCCTTCCCCCCTTGCGCGAGAGCACGAATCCGATCCAGACTGCGAGCGCGAGTTTGACGAACTCACTGGGTTGAATCGACACGAAGTCGCCGAATCGAATCCAGTTGCGATTGCCTCCGTATTCGTCGCCGAGCGGCGTGAATACGAGGCACTGCAGCGCTATACCGAGCAACACGCCCCAGACGGCGACGCGGCGGTAGAAGCCTTCCTTCACGCGGGCCGCTATCAGCATGAGCGGAATGCCGAAGAATGTGAACAGCCCCTGACGGAACACAACGCTGAGTATGTTCTGCTCCGACCGGACCGAATCGACGCTGGAAGCGGCGAACACCATGACCATGCCGAAGGTCACGAGGAACATGACCACGCCGAACAGCAGCGCGGTTGCTCCGCTGGAGACCGGCAGAACTTTTGCCGCTACCGACTTTGCCGACTGGGTGACCCGGACGGCGAAGCCACTGTCGTCAGCTTCCTGCAGCGGGGTCGGAGTGTCCTGCTTCATCGGCACCGCCCCTTTCTTTCACTGCCCTCGCCTGCACTGCCCGTTGGAACCGGTCTCCCCTATCCGCGTAGCTCAGGAACTGGTCCATGGATGCGGCGGCGGGCGCGAGGAGCACCGTATCGCCGGTTGTTGCCAACTCGCTGGCTCGCTCGACAGCACACTGCATCACCTGTTCAGTGTCCACCTCGTCGACCTCCACGACGGGCACCCGGCTCGCGTGTCGTCGCAATGCGCCGAGGACGGCGCTGCGGTCAGCGCCGATGACGACCGCCGCGCGAAGCCTGGGGACCACTCTTTCCACGAGCGGCTCGATGTCGACACCCTTCAGCAGTCCTCCCACGATCCAGACCACGTGCTCGAATGCCGTCAACGACCCTGCAGCCGCGTGCGGGTTCGTCGCCTTCGAGTCATCGACGTACTGGACGCCGTCGATGACGCCCAATCGTTGCGTGCGGTGGGCATCGGGCCGAAAGCTGCGCAACGCATCGCGCACCGCTTCGACAGGAGCACCGTACGAACGAGCGAGTGCGGCTGCCGCAAGCGCGTTGCGGGCCATGTGTGCGCTGCGGAGCCCTCCCCGCTCGAGATCGTCCAGCGTGCCTATCTCCAGTGCGCTGGTGCTCCGCTCTTCCAGGAACGCTCGGTCCACGAGCACATCGTCGACGATGCCGAAATCGCTCGGCCCGGGCACCCCGGTTCCGAAACCGATCGCGCGTGCGCCCTCTATGACGTCCGCCTCCTCGACCATGCGCTCCGTAACGCTGTCATCGAGACTGTAGACCGCCGCGTGGCGCACCGAGTGGTACACCTTCGCTTTCGCCTCCCGATACGCTGCCGCAGAACCGTGCCAGTCGATGTGATCGTCGGCGATGTTCAGAACCGCCGCAGAGTACGGGCTGATGTCGCCCAGCGTGTGCAGCTGGAAGCTCGAGAGTTCGACGACGAGTACATCGAACCCTGCCGGATCGCGCACGGCATCCAGCACGGGTGTGCCGATGTTGCCGACTGGAGCGACCTTGAAGCCCGCCTGCAAGAGCATGTGGGCCGTCAGCTGGACGGTCGTGGTCTTGCCGTTGGTACCGGTGACAACCAGCCAGTCAGCGGCACGAATCTTGTCGCGAACACGCCAGGCGAGCTCGATGTCTCCCCACACCGGAAGGCCGAGTTCACGCGCGCGCCGAAGCCACGGATGGTGCGGAGGCAACCCGGGAGACGCGACGACGATGTCCGCTGAGGCGATCTGCTTCGGAGCCTCGTCGCCTTCGGCAATCA
>DXDC01000021.1 GCA_019115685.1 Candidatus Agrococcus pullicola | reverse complement strand
CCTGACCGAACGGGGAATAACAGTTTCGAGCACCTGATCACGAAAGTGCTTCCGAACCTCTTCCGCTACCTGCTTGGACAAGATGGTACGCCCGTCGTACATCGTCAGTAAGACCGTCGACAGCTCGAGTTGCGGATTCAAGTGTTGCTGAATCCGCTCTATCGTGTCCAGCAGCTGCGTGACACCCTCGAGCGCATAGTATTCGCTCTGGATGGGAATCATGACCTCCGTCGCCGCTGCAAATGCGTTAATCGTGAGTAGACCCAATGACGGCGGACAATCGATAAATACGTAGTGGAGATCATCCCGTTCCATCAAATAGTCCTGTAGGGCATCCCGGAGAACGAACTCACGACGATCTCTGCTGGCAAGCTCAAGATCTGCTCCCGCGAGATGGATCGTCGATGGCAGGCACGTAAGGCGATCATCCTCGGGAGAAGTCTGAATCGTTCCGGCAATCTCTGCGCCATCGATCATGACGTCGTAGGAACTGACGATGTCAGCGTGGTGATCAATCCCGAGGGCCGTCGATGCATTTCCCTGCGGATCAAGATCGATGAGCAGAACATTTGCTCCTGCTTGGGCAAACGCGGCGGCTAGATTCACTGCGGTCGTGGTTTTTCCCACGCCGCCCTTTTGGTTTACAACAGTGATAACGCGCGTGTCTGCGGGGAGAGGCATTTCCGCCGCTTCCAACTCCCGTCTCCTGCGCGCCATATCCGCGAGTTCCCTCGCGATCGGCGTCGTGTCAAAACGGGATGATGATGCCACCAGTATTCTCCATCGGGTTCGTTGTTCCACGTGAAACATTGAAGAGTTCAACGCTCCATTCTGCCCGCATTTTGGGAGTTCTGTCGAACTGCAGTTGTCATCGCGTGTTATACACAGGCCTGTGAATAACTAGACGAACGCCGTGACCATGACTCAGCGTTCTGGTCAGCCTATCCGCGAGTTCTCGGGCTTTTCATCACTACCTATGGTTCAACGTGATATTCACACTTTTCCACAGCCCCCCGCCTAGGCCCGTCCCATACGCACCTAGAGTAGCGGGCAGCACAGTTTCACGTGAAACATTGTGAGCGCCGGTCATCCTGCAGATCTCGCCGACTCTCACGCGTGCGTTTCACGTGAAACATCCAATCAGGGATCAACCGTCGACTTGAAGACGCGAGTCGTTTCGAGCCCGAACTCCGCGCCTAGCTCCAAGACCTCGAGCTCTTGAAGTCGATGCTTACGAATAACCTTCCGCGCCCTCTCGATCTCTTCCTCCACGCGAGCACCTTTGAGCAGCAGAAGATGCCCGCCACTGCGCACGAGGGGTGCGGTCAGGGGGATCAACTTGGATAGGCCTGAAACAGCACGAGCGGTAACCGCATCGAAGGGGAAGCCGACATCCACGTCTTCGGCCCTCCCGCGCAAAACGCGAACGTTGTCGAGGCCCAGCCCGGTCACGCACTCCTGCAGCCACACGGTCCGTCGCTCCATCGGCTCGATCAGCGTCAATTCGACGTCAGGGCGGGCGATCGCGAGAACGAGACCGGGAAATCCGCCTCCCGAACCGACATCTCCAACGCGCTGGGGGAGTAGCGGCGCTAGAAGAACACTGTTCAGAATGTGACGAGTCCACAATTGCGGAAGCTCTCTCGGACCGATGAGGCCGCGAAGCTCGCCTTCTTCAACAAGGCGCGAGCAGAAAGCCCGTGCGACATCGATGCGATCACCGAACAACTCGCTCGCAACAGCAGGCTCCGCTTCCGGAACCACCAAGTTCTCCGAACCGGACACGTTACGGTGCCTTAACCACCGTGTGTCGATCGCGACCCTCGCCCTCCGACTCGCTCCTGTATCCCCGAGCAGAAACAATATCGTGGACGATCTTCCGCTCGTATGAACTCATGGGCTCAAGGGGGACTGCGTCCGACCCACCTTCAATTGAAGCAACAGCTCGGTCCACCATCTCTTCAAGTTCACGCGCCCGTGCGTCACGGGAACCGGCAACATCAAGCACCACCCGCGAAAATTCCCCGGTCTTCGCCTGAACACTCAACCGCGTGAGTTCCTGCAGTGCAGCCACGGTGTCCGGATCGGAGAGGGGAGCGAGACTTTCATCACCGGGCTCACCAACAATCAAAGTTGTACGGCGCTCCGACTCGTCGATGTCGATGTCGCCATCCATATCCGCAATGTCCAGCAGGGTCTCGATGTAGTCGGCTCCGATATCGCCTTCGTCACGCGTCTCAGTCATCAATCAATCCGTTCTTCGGGAGGAGCTACTTGCGATCCGATCGAGAGCCCTTGCGCCTGGGTTGCTTTCGCTGCAGGTTCTGGATCAGATTCTCTTCTTCAGCCGTATCCCCGTCTTCGTCGACAGGGGGGAGTCCGAGTCGTTGACGCTTTCGAGCCATCCGTTCTTCACGGGCACGAGCAGCATCCGAACCCGGGTTCGGCATCCTGTTGATGATAATCAACTGCTGCACCAGCGTGTAGATGTTGGACACGAGCCAGTAGAACATGGTCGCGAGCGGGAAGATCCAGGCCGTGATCAGCAGGAAGAACGGGATGATGTACAGCATGATGCGCTGCTGCTTGTACATCGGCGACTCCTTCATCTGAGGAGTCTGGTTCTTCGTCATGATCTGGAGTTGCGTGTAGAACTGCGCCGAAACCATGATCACGGTGAGGATGCCGGCAGTAAGAATGACCGGCCAGTTCCAATCGGCAACACCGGCTTCGAGGCTCATATGCAGTGGCACGAGATCGAACAGCGAAGCTTGCTGGAATTGCAGGGCAAGCGGCTCCGCCATTGCACCGACGCCGGCGCGACCCTGGTTGGCAGTGTTCAGTACCTGCACCAGACCCAGGAAGATCGGCATCTGGACCAGCAACGGCAGACAGCTCGCCATGGGGTTGGTCCCGGCGCGCTTGTAGACATCCATGACCTCGCGGTTCATGGCCTCTCGACTGAGATTGTCCTTCTTACCCTTGTATTTGTCCTGGATCTTTTTGACCTCGGGCGCTACTTCAAGCGCTTTCCGAGAGGACTTGATCTGCTTGATCGTCAAAGGAATCATCGCCGTACGGACGACGAGAACGAGTCCGGCAATCGAAAGAATCCAGGCAAGACCGGACGCGGGATCCATGCCGGCCTGTTCGATAACCCAGTGGAACCCGACCAGGACGGCTTCCAGCAGCCACTTGATCGGCCACATCAGCATGTCGAAGAATTCGAGCACTTAGCTTCTCTCCTTTGCGGCTACGAAGCCGTATCTGGTTACCCGATAACGGGACTTTGGTTCAGGTATGTCGTCGACGCCGCCAGCCGCCCACGGACTGCAGCGAAGGATGCGCCAGGACCCAAGACCAATGCCTCGGATAACGCCCCACTGTTGAATCGCCTCCAGCGCGTATCGCGAACAGCTCGGGTAGTACCGACACACGTCACCGTACAGCGGCGAAATGAGCCTCCGGTACACCACCAGGATCGCGACACACACGTTTCGCGGTAACAACAACGCTTGCGTAATCAAGGCATCACCTTGGGCATGATTCCCGCGTCAAGTGTAGCGAAGTCGGCATCCTTCGCCGCAGGGAGGACTCTGAATACGACATCTCGGGGTTCGGCTTCGGGCAGATGACGACGTACGAGCTCGGAAAGCTGACGCTTGAGACGATTGCGCACGACAGCGCCGCCGACACGCTTCGAGACGATGAACCCGAATCGGCTCACGTCAGAGCTGCCGGCGGCGATATGCACGACTGCGTAGGGAGTGCTGACCCGTTTGCCGGACCGGATTACGCGGCGAAAGTCTTCGCCACGCCGAATCCGGTGCGCCTTGGCCAACACCGGGTACGCGGCCTAGGCCGAGAGGCTGCTGCGGCCCTTACGACGACGCGCAGCAAGGATCGAACGACCGGCGCGCGTACGCATACGCAGACGGAAGCCGTGCTTCTTGGCGCGGCGGCGGTTGTTGGGCTGGAACGTGCGCTTGCTCATGATTCTCCGTACAGGTACAGCGGGTAATGTGACCCGGAAGCTTGAAGTGGCCGTGAGGCAACCTGTTTATGGTACGCGACTTGCAATCTTTCCGTCAACCCGGGGCAAACAGGATTCACGACATGCCGAGTGCAATACACACAGACTTGCAAGGACGGGGCTATCGGTGCAGACTCTATGGAATCCGATGCGGTGACGAGGCTGTTGACTCGATTCCGCAGAGCGAGCCTCCCCACTTATCCTTGGGGATAACTCTGTGGACAAACTCCAAACAGGAAGGTGCGGCGCGGGACATGGCGACTGAGCAAGCGACTGACCAGCTCTGGTCAGCGGTACTCGACCGCCTGAGCGAGGATAACCGGATAGTCGCGTCTTTACGGGGTTTTCTTGACCTCGTAGAACCCCAGGGAGCTCTCGGCAACGTGCTGTATCTCGAGGTTCCGAATGACCTCACGCGCGACATGATCGAGCAGCGGCTCCGCATTCCTATTGTGGATGCGCTTGTGGAGAACTCTGATGACATCGGATCGTTCAAGATCGTCGTCAACCCGGAACTGCAAGCCGAAGAGGCCCTCCCGGATACCCCCGACGAACCGGCGTCGCTCGCGGAGGCAGCACCTGAAGCACCCGCGAAGCAGCTGCCTCCGCGACGTGCGGAATCCACACTCAACGCGAAGTACACCTTCGACAGTTTCGTCATCGGCAGTTCCAACCGCTTCGCGCACGCGGCTGCCCTCGCTGTTGCGGAACTCCCGGCCAAGGCCTACAACCCGCTGTTCATCTATGGCGAATCGGGGCTCGGTAAGACGCACCTTCTGCACGGGATAGGAAACTACGGGGAGTCGCTGTACCCCGGAATCCGCGTCAAGTATGTTTCAAGCGAAGAGTTCACGAACGACTTCATCAACGCGATCGCCAACAATCAGGGTCAGATGTTCCAGACAAGGTATCGCGACATCGATGTGCTCCTGATCGATGACATTCAGTTTCTGCAGGGTCGCGATTCAACGCAGGAAGCATTCTTTCACCTGTTCAATACCCTGCACGACCACAACAAGCAGGTCGTGATCACCTCGGATGTTCAGCCGAAGCACCTCACGGGCTTCGAGTCGCGCATGGTGAGTCGCTTCGAATGGGGACTTATCACCGATGTCACGGCGCCCGATCTCGAAACACGCATTGCCATTCTGCGGAAGAAGGCGCAGATGGATCGTATGGTCATCGAGGATGAGATCCTGACGTTCATCGCCGATAAGGTTCGATCGAACATTCGCGAGCTCGAAGGCGCACTCATCCGTGTCACGGCATTCGCAAGTCTCAACAAGCTGCCGATCAACCTCGAACTCGCGCAGACCGTCCTCAAGAACTCGATCACGAGCGAGGATCGAACAGAGATCGGGCCGAGCGAGATCATCTCGCAGACCGCCGCGTACTTCGAGCTCACCGAGGATGACCTCTACGGGTCATCACGGTCGCAGACGATCGCGCGTGCTCGCCAGATCGCCATGTACCTGTGCCGTGAGCTCACGAATCTGTCACTGCCGAAAATAGGGCAGCTGTTCGGCAACCGCGACCACACAACCGTCATGTATGCGAACAAGAAGATCGAGAAGCTCATGAAGGAGCGCCGATCCGTCTACACGCAAGTCACCGAACTCACTACCCGTCTCAAGCGCTCCGCTCGCGCCTAAGGGTCGGATTCGCCTCCCGCCGATGAAACGGCGGCATTCTCGCACGCCCGAAATCCGAACGGTCGCCCAAAACCTTCAATGTGAACTTCATGTGGATAGGTTGTGCACGACACCCATCCGCTTGTGGACAGAACATGTGCCGCTTGTGGAATGACATTGTTGTAATTCTCAGCGCTGTTCACAAAGTCATAACAGAACACATGCCCCGTTCCACATCTTTCACGGTTGTAGTTTCCATGTCGGAGTAACGCACCTTGAAGTTCTGCACAGTGTCCACAACGGTTATGACTATGACTGAGAAGAAGGAAGATCCAGTGAGTCGACAACCTTCTGCGATTGGGACTGTGTGTTCTGACTAGGTACCCCCGACACCCCTGGTATATGACACAATTACCGAGCAGATCTACGAGAGGGAATGGGCCAGTGAAGTTCGTCATCAATCGCGATGTCTTCAAGGACGCAGTGTCGTTCACAGCAAAACTGCTACCTGCTCGCACTACTTTGCCGATCCTGATGGGTGTGAAGATCACCGCCACGGGTGACCGCGTCGAATTCTCGGCTTTCGATTACGAAGTTTCCTCCCGCACCAGCGTGCAGGCCGACGTGCAGGACGAAGGCAGTGTGCTGATCCTGGGCCCGATGCTGGCGAACATTGCTGGCAGTCTGAAAACCGACACGGTTGTCGTCGAGGAAGTGGACAACGCTCTCGTCGTCCGGGCAGGGTCGTGGGAAACCAAACTGCAGCGGATGCCGATCGAGGAGTACCCCACAACTCCTGAAGTCACCGGCCGAACGGGATTGGTCCGGGGTGCCGCATTTGCCGAGGCCATTGCACAGGTTTCCATTGCAGCTTCGAAGGAAGACGTTACGCCCGTCATCACCGGTGTGCAGCTCGAGGCGAACGAGCACGAACTCACCCTCATCGCGACCGACCGGTATCGCGTATCGGTCAAGAGCATCGAGTGGGATGGCGGCGAGGCCGGGGATGCGCTGCAGGCTCTCGTTCCGTCGCGCACGCTCGCGGAAGTCGGCCGCATGTTCGGGGGCGCCGAGACGGTCGAGATCACGATGTCGGATTCAGAGGATCGACAGCAGATCGCGTTCACCGCGGGGGACAAGACGGTGACGACGCTGCTCATCAAGGGGAACTACCCGCCGGTTCGTCGACTCTTCCCGGCAGAGACGCCCCACTATTCGGTCGTCAACACCGCTGAGTTGATCGAGGCGACGAAGCGTGTGCAGCTCGTCCTCGACCGAGAAGCAGCGCTGCGGTGCACATTCGCCGACAATGCGCTGACGCTAGAGGGCTCCGGCAGTGACCAGGCAGCATCCCGCGACTCGATCGACATCGTCATGAATGGCGAGGATACGGTGCTGTCGATCAAACCGCAGTTCCTGCTCGACGGCCTCGGTGCCGCGCACAGCGAATTCGTCCGCATTGCGTTCACGAAGAGCGAGAACAGCAACAAACCGGGCCCTCTGCTCATCAGCCGCCAGACGTCGCGCGATGAGCCGGCATCCGACGAATTCAAGTACCTGCTCCAGCCGAACCTGCTGATTCGGTAACCAATGCACGTCAGTCGGATAGAGCTCGCCGACTACCGAAATTACCGGCGCGCAGAACTTCGGCTTCAACCGGGCTCAACGCTGTTCGTTGGCAAGAACGGGCAGGGTAAGACCAATCTTGTCGAAGCCATTGTCGTCTTGGCAACGGGAGGCAGCCACAGGGTTCCGGGTGAGGCGGCGCTGGTTCGCGCAGGTGCAGATTCGGCCATCATCCGGTCAGAGTTGACGCACGGCTCACGTACGATCTCTGTCGACGTGCAGCTGCAGCGAAAGGGTGCGAACAAGGCGCAGGCGCAAGGCAAGCGCATCCCCATGCGGAACCTGCCCCGGTATGCGCAGGTCGTGCTGTTCGCCCCGGAGGATCTGGCGATCGTGCGAGGAGAACCGGGAGGTCGGCGAAAGTTTCTGGACGACTTGGTGGTGCACAGGCAGCCTCGGCTCGCGGGAACCATTGCGGACTACGAGAAGGTTTTGCGTCAGCGCAATTCATTGTTGAAGTCAGCACGGCAGACGCGGATGCGGCCGGAGGACCTGACAACGCTTGACGTTTGGGATGACCGCATGGTCGGGCTCGGCCTCGAGCTCGAAGCAGCGAGGCAACGAATCGTGCAAGATCTCGCCCCGCACGTGGATCACGCGTATCAAGCGATCGCCGGAGCCGAGCATGCGACGCGGCTTGAACTCGAGACCAATGTTCCGCCAAGCGCCGACGACTACCG
Organism: Candidatus Agrococcus pullicola; assembly: GCA_019115685.1. GTDB lineage: Bacteria > Actinomycetota > Actinomycetes > Actinomycetales > Microbacteriaceae > Agrococcus > Agrococcus pullicola. The sequence goes on along the minus strand of DXDC01000021.1, from coordinate 993 downwards.
TACGATGCTTGAGCAGCGCCGCCAGGATGAGCTCGATCGTGCGGTCTCGCTCGTGGGCCCCCATCGTGACGACCTGCACTTGCAACTCAATGATCTCTTGGCGAGACACTATGCGAGTCACGGAGAGTCGTGGTCCTATGCCCTGTCACTGAAACTCGCGTCAGCCCAACTGCTGCGCGGAGATTCAGCAGGTGACCCCGTTTTGATTCTTGATGATGTCTTCGCTGAACTCGATACAACGAGACGCGATCGTCTCGCCTCCGCGATAGAAGATTTCGAACAGGTGCTCATAACAGCGGCCGTAGAAGACGATGTCCCCAGCGAACTTGCCAACAGGAAGATCAGAATCTCCGACGGGGAAATCGAGGACGCCGATGACTCGTAATCTTCCGGCAACAGAAGCAGAACGAGTGTGGCTGCGGTTCAGGACCAAAATGGGGGATCCCGCAAAGACCACTCGCGATGGGCGCCGCAGGGCTGCCGCCGAACAGGCCGGATCGAAGCCCTTCTCCAAGGGTCGGGACCCGCGCGGGCTCGGAGACATCTTGAGGACCACGACCGAAACGTTCGGCTGGACGCGTGACATCGCTCGTGGGGAAGTCGTGAGTGGATGGCAGGATCTCGTGGGGGAGCGTGCTGCCCAATTCACGGTCGCTGAAGACATCATCGACAACGTGCTGATCGTGCGATGCTCCTCGACCGCCTGGGCCCAGCAGATGCGGATGATGCACGGCGACATCCTGACGAAGCTCATGCAGCGGTTTCCGGACTCGAGCGTTCGCCGAATTCGATTCGACGGACCTGCCGCTCCCCGTATCGGATGGGGGAAGAGAAGGGTTCCCGGTCGAGGCCCTCGCGATACGTACGGGTAAAGGCGAAATAGTAGGGGGACCCCTCGTCAGAAACTGCCTTTGCTGGCTTTGAAACCCGCTGCAGCGAAAATTAGAGGCCGTTCTAGGGAAAATACTCGGAGAGCTTAATAAAATCTCCACA
>DXDC01000144.1 GCA_019115685.1 Candidatus Agrococcus pullicola | reverse complement strand
CGTCGTCCTGGTCTCCGGTTCCGGAACCAACTTCGCCGACCTTTTGGCCCGCATCCAGCGCGGTGACCTGAACGCCGAGATCGTCGCCGTCGGAGCCGATCGCGCGTGCGCAGGACTCGCGTACGCGGATGAGCACGGCATCCCGACGTTCGTCGAACCGTTCGCCCGCACGCGTGAGGAATGGAGCAACAGGGTCGTCGACGCCATCGAATCATTCGACCCCGACCTCACCCTGCTGAGCGGCTTCATGCGCCTGCTGGCACCCGACGCGGTCGAGCGGCTCGCGCCGAACCTCCTGAACACGCACCCCGCCTATCTGCCCGAGTTCCCCGGTGCGCATGCCGTGAGGGATGCCCTCGCAGCGGGTGCCGAGCAGACGGGAGCGTCCGTGATCGTCGTCGACGGCGGCGTCGACACCGGCCCGATCGTCGCCCAGGAGCGCATTGCGATCGAGCCCGGCGACACCGAAGCGACGCTGCACGAGCGCATCAAGCCGATCGAGCGCGAGCTCGCGGCGTCGGTCATCGCCGACATCGCTGCGGGCACGCTGCGACTGACTTCCCGAACGACGTAACTCCCAGCTAAGGAGCACTCCATGAGCGGACCAACCCACGACGCCTCGCTGTACCGTGAGCGCGATGTCATCACGCCGAAGCGCGCGTTGATCTCGGTCTCCGACAAGAGCGGCGTGACCGAGTTCGCCGCCGCGCTCGCGGCCGCCGGCGTGCAGATCGTGTCGACGGGGTCGACCGCGAAGCTCATCGCATCCAGCGGCACACCGGTGATCGAGGTCGCAGACGTGACCGGGTTCCCAGAGGTGCTCGACGGTCGCGTGAAGACCCTCCACCCGTCGGTGCACGCCGGCATTCTGGCCGACCTTCGCCTCGCATCCCACGAGGAGCAGCTGCAGCAACTGGGTATCGATGCGTTCGACATGGTCGTCGTGAACCTGTACCCGTTCGTCGAGACCGTGCGGTCGGGAGCGAGCGCGAACGACACCGTCGAGCAGATCGACATCGGCGGCCCAGCAATGGTGCGCGCAGCCGCCAAAAACTTCGCAAACGTCGCCATCGTCACGAACCCCGAGCAGTACGCCTCGATCGTCGGCTCGCTCGGCACGGGGCTGACGCTCGCGCAGCGGCGCGAGTTGTCGCGGGCCGCGTTTACACACACCGCCGAATACGACAGCGCGGTTGCCGAGTGGTTCACAATCGGCACAGTGTCCGACGTCGACGACGCCGATGCTGCCGAGGAGCCGGTCGCCGGCGCGGATGCGCTGCTCGCCGCGGTCGGCAGCGCCCAGCCGGTCGCGAGCCTCCGCTACGGCGAGAACTCGCACCAGGCGGCCGCCGTGTACGCGCTGCCGGGCGGCGAGGGCATCGTGCAGGCCCGCCAGCTGCACGGCAAGGAGATGTCGTACAACAACTTCCAGGATGCCGACGCGGCACTGCGCGCGGCATTCGACTTCGCCGAGCCCGCCGTCGCGATCATCAAGCACGCCCAGCCCTGCGGCATCGCCGTTGCGGATGCCGGTGCGGACGACGCGATCGCCAGCGCGCACCGCAGGGCGCACGAATGCGACCCCGTCAGCGCGTTCGGCGGCGTTATCGCGGCGAACCGCATCGTGACCCGCGCGATGGCCGATGCTGTGAAGGACATCTTCACCGAGGTCATCGTCGCGCCAGGCTACGAGGACGGTGCGGTCGAACTGCTGCAGTCGAAGAAGAACATCCGCATCCTCGAGCTTCCCGAGGGGTACGTTCGTGAGGATGCGGAACTGAGGCAGGTCTCCGGCGGTGTGCTCGTGCAGCAGCCGGACGCCTTCGACGACTTCACGACCGACGGCTGGCAGCTCGTCGCGGGCGACGCTGCCGATGAGGCGACGCTGCGCGACCTGGCGTTCGCGTGGCGGGCCGTGCGCTCGGTGAAGTCGAATGCCATCCTGCTCGCCGCCGATGGCGCATCCGTTGGCGTCGGCATGGGGCAGGTCAATCGCGTCGACTCGTGCAACCTCGCCGTCGCTCGCGCCGGAGATCGCGCACGGGGCTCTGTTGCCGCATCCGACGCGTTCTTCCCGTTCGCGGACGGGCCGCAGATTCTGCTGGATGCCGGGGTACGCGCCATCGTGCAGCCCGGCGGGTCAGTGCGCGACGAAGAGGTCGTCGAAGCCGCTCGAGCCGCCGACGTGACGATGTACTTCACCGGAGAACGTCACTTCTTCCACTGACGCAACCCCTGACCGCTTTGCCAACGTCTCGCTCGCTGGGCGATGACACGCCGCCAGAAAGCCTTCTCATCGTCAGGCGACCGAGAAGTTGACGGCTTATGGCGTGGGAAAGCAAATTTTATTCTTGCACCCCGCTGAGGCGTCTGCTTACAATACAAGGCTGCCTACTCGGCAGATCCCGCCCCAACAATCGTGTTTACCGAAAGTGAACCATGTCGTCGTCGACCCCTCAGACCCCCCAAAAGCGGGGCATTCTGAAATCCCTCGGCCTGATCTACGAATACATCAGGCCGGTGATGCCGCGCATGATCATCGGGGCGGTTTCAGCGCTCGGAGCAACCATCGTCGCGCTCGTCATCCCTGTCGTCATGCGCCTGCTGGTCGACGGTCCGCTGGCGAACAATGATCCGTCTGAAGTCTGGCCGTTCGGCCTCCTGATCCTCGGGCTCGGCCTCGCGGAGGCCGGGTGCATTCTGCTTCGACGATTCATGGTGACGCAGCCCTCGACCGCGATCGAGGCCACGATGAGGAACTCGCTGTACGCGAAGCTGCAGCGCCTCCCGGTGGCGTTCCACGACCGTTGGCAGTCGGGTCAGCTGCTGTCTCGCGCCGTGCAGGATCTCGGCCGTCTGCGACGGTTCCTGGCGTTCGGCGCGATCATGTTCCTGGTCAACATGCTCACGATCGTGATCGGTATCGGCGTGCTCCTCTACTGGAGCCCGCTGCTCGGGGCGGTGTTCGTGCTGGTCAATGCGCCGATTCTCTGGATCACGTTCAAGTTCGAGCGCAAGTACTGGGGCGCCGCACGCCTTTCGCTCGACCAGACGGGTGACCTCGCAACCACTGTGGAGCAGTCGGTGCACGGCATCCGTGTGCTGAAGGCGTTCGGTCGTGGCCCGCACGCGCTCGAAGGCTTCACGAAGCAGGCGACGAACCTGCGTCACACGGAGATCCGCAAGGCGCAGCTCGACGCGACGCTGTGGGCGTGGCTGACGTTCATCCCGCTCACCTCGTACGCGGTCTGCCTCTTCCTCGGTGTCTGGCTCGTCTCGATCGATGCGCTCACGGTCGGCCAGCTCGCGGCATTCTTCGCGACGGCGGTCGTGCTGACGTTCCCGATCGAATCGATCGGCTTCCTCTACGCCTTCGCCATCGAGGCCGCGAACGCTTCGGTGCGATTCCGCGAGGTCATGGACGGCGTTGAAACGATTCGCGACCCGGAGGAACCGAAGACGATCGAGCATCCCCGGGGCAGGCTCGAGTTCCGTGACGTGC
>DXDC01000143.1 GCA_019115685.1 Candidatus Agrococcus pullicola | reverse complement strand
GGAAGGCTCGATCACATCTTCGGCATCTACACGTTTGCGACGTCAACCGGGCAGATGCTTGGTCCGTTATTGCTGTCGCTTCCGAGCGCCGACCATCGTCCGCCACTCGCCGTGATCTTTTTGATAACCGCCGCTTTTGGCCTATTGGCGCTGCTGATCGCCTGGCTGATACGACCATCCCCCGACCACGTGCGCACGCCTCGGCGAAGTCGCCAGGGCACGTCACTGCTGCGGCTGCTGCGAACGAGGGGAGTTGTGGGGGCGCTCATCTCGAGCAGCCTTATGCTGACCTCGCTCGACATTCTGCTCGCCTATCTACCGCAGTATGCGGAAGAGAGGGGATTCGCGCCGATCGTGCTCTCGACGATGCTGGTCGTGCGTGGCGCCGCGACGATGGCTTCACGACTGCTGCTGTCGACCGCGACCAAGATGCTGGGTCGCAGAACTGTTCTGGTTGCTTCAGCACTGCTCGCAGGAGTAGCGCTCATGTCGTTCATACTGCCGTTGCACGCGGGCGTGCTCATCGCGCTCATGGTCCTATTCGGTTTCGCGCTCGGCACCGTCCAGCCGCTGACCATGAGCTGGATCACGCTGGTCACCGCTCGCAAGGACCGCGGCGTCGCCGCATCCCTCCGCATCGTAGGCAACAGGCTCGGTCAAACCGCGATACCCCTGGCGGTCGCGCCCCTTTCGCTCGCGGGAGGTGCGGCCACAGTATTCCTGACGACCGGCGCCAGTCTCCTACTTGCGGGCTGGATGTCGCGGCAAGCTCCCAACGGCGACGAGAGCGAGCACTTTGGCTAGTACACGAAAGAAACGTGAGAGCGGCGGTGGTCGCCGCTCTCGATCGTGTCGAGCACGGCGACGGCGAGGTCGGCGCCGGAGATCGCCGACTCTCCCTGCTCGTCGAACAACGGAGTCTCATCGCTCGTCCGGTAGCGGCCGAGACGTTCCTGGTTCGGGATGTAGGAGCCGAAATTCGCGGCCGGGCTCACGTACGTCCAGTCGAGGTCGTCGAACGTCTCGAGCGCGAGCAGCACCTCGAGCAGCTCGCGTGCCTCCGGTCGGTAAGCCTCGGGGAAATCGTCCGTGTTCGCGATGCGCTCCGACTCAGGCATCTTCAGCGAGCCGAAGCCCCCGATTACGATGAGCCGCGTATCCGTGCCGCTCAACCGCTGCGCGATGTTCCTGTACGCCTCGATGACGCGGCCGGCCATATCCCCACGGGGGGAGATGGCACCGACGACGACATCTGCGTTTGTCAGCGCTTCGTCGAGCACGCTGCCGTCAAGTACCGAGCCACGGATATTGCGGGTGCCCTCGTTCTCGGTTCCTGCGCGGGAAACGGCGGTGACGCGGTGGTTGCGAGTGGTGGCCTCCTGGACGACGTGGCCGCCTGCGAATCCGCTTGCGCCGAGCACGGTGATGTTTGCCATTGTGAAACTCCTTCGGTGATGTCCTTGTGCTGGCAACGGACATCCGCTCCGGTTCATTCGCTCGGCCGTTGCGCCCGCAGAAAAGGAGCCGTGCACGGAAGACGTCAGCTCCCGTGCACGGCTCCTGGAAGGCGCGAATCGTTAGGTGTTCAGGGCGCGCCTGCGGACGCGCAGCAGTAGTCCCAGCCCACCGATCGCAACGGCGAGTGCAAGCAGGAGCCCCCAGGGGAGGACTGCGCCGGTGCTCGGCAGTTCCGTGTCAGCGTCATCGCGCTGGCCCGTGTCATCACCGGTTCCGGAATCATCACCGTCCGAGTCGCCCGGCCCGTCCGAGTCGCCGTTGCCGTCTCCATCCCCGTCTCCGTCTCCGTTGTCGGAGTCGGGCAGGTCGAGCACCCAGCCCTGCTCCGTCAGCGGGCCGAATACGTCCTCGGCGCTGCGGTCTCCGAAGCTCGGCACTGCGCCCTCACCCGACAGGGAGACCGTGATCGGAGCGTCGTCGGTTCCGTAACCCCAGAACGGCGTCGTGGAGTCGAGGCAGTCGTTACCGGGGACCAAGTACACGTGGGCACCGCTGGCGATCTCGGCCTGACGGAATTGCTCGAGCGACGAGAACGGCCGGTCGGCAGTACCGGGCCCGGCGGCCTCCGCTGAGCAGTCCAGGTAGACCTCCGTCAGGAGCCCCGGGTCGGCATCCAGCGTCGTGAAGGCCTGCAGTGTTCCCAGTGAGTAGGCGCCGCGAGCCTCCAGCACCTGCACGCGGACGGCGTCCGCGGTGACAGCGGAATCCGGAGTGACTGCCTGGCTGAGCCCGACGGCTCCGACTTCGCCTATCTCTACCCACTCGCCATCGACGCGCGCCTCCACGATCGCCCGCTCGATCGACTGGCCGTTGCTGAAGGTGTCCTCGCCGAGCCACACGCTCGTGATCGGCTGCTCCGAACCGAACTCGACCGTCGCGGTACGAGGCTCGGCGGCATCGATCGACCAACCGGTTCGAGTGTTGCCATCGGTGAGCGCGTTCGTGACCTCCTCGGTCGCCCCGCCGCTGACGGTCACCGGCTGCCCCAAGGCGACGTCGTTCGTATACTCCATGCGTCGCAACTCGGCGAAACCGTGGATGGCCTCGGTCGACTCGTCGGCGAAGTGCCCGGTCGTCGTCGGCGGAACATTCAGCAGCATGACCGAGTTGCGACCCGTGGTCTCGCGGTAGTGCTGCATCAGCTCCTCCGGAGTCTTCGGTACATCGCTGTCGTGCGCGAACCAACCCGGAGTCAGCTTCATGTCGGCTTCGCTCGGCCACCACTTCAGGTGCGTCGCCTCGCCTGATTGCACTGCCCGGATGAGCTGGTCGCGGCTGCCGTAGTCCTCCCAGTTGGATGCGGTCTGGCCGATTTTGCCACCGGGTTCCTCCTCGACGATGGCGACGTTCGACCACTCGTTCGGTCGTGCCTCACCGTGCTCGTTGCCGACCCACCGCACGTCGGGGCCGCCGACGGCCACGACGGCGTTGGGCTGCAACTCGTAGATCATCTCGTAGAAGGCCGTGTAGTCGTACGGCTCGTGCTTCTCCGTGTTGCCCTCGGCACCGTCGAACCACACCTCGTCGATCTGTCCGTACTCCGTGAGCACTTCGTACAACTGGTTCAGGAAGTATTCGCCGTAGTCGGTCGCCTCGTACGTGAACGTCGGAAGATCCTCGCCCGCTCTGTCATCGCCCTCGACGAGCGTCGGAATCGTGCGCGGCTCCTGCGCACTGCCGTTGCCGTACACGCCGAACTTCTCCTGGTTTGAATCCGCAGGCGACATGTAGACGCCGACGTTCATCCCGTACGCACGGGCGGCGTCCGTGAAGTCGCGGAGGATGTCGCCCTGACCGTCCTGCCAAGGAGTCGACGCGACCGAGTAATCGGTGTACCTGGACGGGTAGGACAGGAACCCGTCGTGGTGCTTCACGACGAGGATCGCGTAGCGGTACCCGGCGTCGCGGAGCTCGCGCACCCAACCTTCTGCGTCGACCTCTTCGGTCGGCTGGAAGCGCTCCGGGTCTTCGTCACCGTGGCCCCACTCCTGGTCGTAGAAGGTGTTGATGCCGAAGTGGATGAAGGCGGTCAGTTGCGTCTCCTGCCAGGACTGCTGCGCCTCGGTCGGGCGCACCATGGTCGAGAGCTCCAGAATGTTCTCCGAGCACTCATCCGAGGAGATCTCGATCTGGTTGCCAGGCTCGATGTCGACCAGGGGTGTGCACACCTCGGGTTCACGGGGCTGCAACTGGAACACGCTCCTGGTCACCTCATCGGTGAGCAGGTCCGCAACGCGCACGGCGCGCAGTTCGGCGGCGGCGGAGTCTTCGCCGTTGTGGGAGCCGTATACGACGGTGCCTGCCTCATCGCCCGTTGCGATGTCGCCGAGAACGAGCGGGTCGTGCTCGACGCCGTCCACAGCCGGGTACGCGGTGACATCACCGGTCTCGCCGCGTGCGAGTGCGATAGAGACCACAGTGGCTTCGCCTTCGATGTCGATCGTGCCGGATGTTTCCCCAGCGCCGAATACGAGAGCGGAGTCTCGAACGTCTGCCACGAAGTCACCGGCGCTGAAGAGTCGGCCGTCCTGCGCACCCGAAACGGAAGCCTCGATGACGAGCGGGGCATCCTGCCGCTCTTCCTCAGCATCGGGAGTGAACGCCGCGAATCCGCTCGCCTCGAGCAGGAGGCCCTCCTCGCTCGTGCTGGCGTCGGCAACGCTCAGCGCGCCGCGTACCGTATCCCGATCTCCGGGTACGTAGCTTTCGGCTTCGACGGACCCGCCGAAGCCATCGATGTGCAGCAGCGTGCTCGTCGTAAGCGCGGGCTGCAGCTCGAACAGCTCCGGTGAGAATTCGCCGTCGAACTGCGCGGCGCGAATGTGTGTCAGATCGCTTATGAACCCGCGATCACGGGCCGCCGCATGCACATCGTTGGCAAAGCCGAACGAGTTCTGCAGACCGTCCGCAATCACGGGAGCGCCGTCGCCGTAGACGACTGGGCCCGCGGTGCCATCGATCCACAAGTGCAACTGGTTGGTGCTGCCGGGCACGAACGCGATAGAGACGCTGTGCTCTTCATCCGCAGTCGGGAGCGGTACGGATTCCTTGTGGTCCGTCCACTCGTTACCGTCGGATGACGACCAGCCGTAGACGAGTTGGCCCGACTCCACCCTGACGAAGAGGTTGCCGCCGGCGGCCAGCAGGGTCGTGAATTCGGCCGGTGCCTCGTTCGGTGTGAAATCCGCCTCGAGGAGGAATGCGGTATCGACTTCACCCGTGCCCAGCGAGAGAGCGCTCGCTTCGAAAGCGATGCCGTGCTCTGCCTCGCTGATGGTGACACCGCCGGGAATCTGCTCCTCACCGCCGTCATAGCGGTGAACGACGCCGAGCATCTGTTCGCCCTCGGTCGTGGTATACGCCTCTGTTCCGACAAGTGAACCGGCGAAGCCGATGTTCAGGTCGTCAGCGTCCGCGGCGTGTGCAGGAGCGCTGCTGATGGCCGTACCGGCGAGCGATATACATCCGATGGCTAGTGCGCTGATTGCGCTTCGAGCTCTGGTCTTCGTTGGTGATTTCACTTGGGAATTTCGCACGTTCCTGCCTCAACCTTGAGTGATTCTTCAGTGTTTTACCGCAATTTCTACGCAAATCAGCGCAGTTGCGTCTGTGCTGACGGTGCGAGGTAGTAGCGGTCGGTGCTAAGCACGCTAGCACAGACATCCGATGAATTGAAGAGGCGTTGGGAGAAGCCTGGGGCAACGAGCACTGCCGCGCACAGCGTGCCGCAGGAATATGCTTGGGGCATGAAAGCGTGGACGCACCGGGAATACGGCGGGCCAGAGGTTATGCGGCTGACCGAGGCCGCGTTGCCCGCACCAGAGCCGCACGAAGTGCTCGTGCGAGTCGAGGCCGTTTCGATCAATCCTGTCGACTGGAAGATCATGGCCAGTCATGAGAAGGCGGCCAATTTCGGTCTCGCACTCCCATCCGGTATCGCGAACGACATCGCCGGAACGATCGAGGAAGTCGGCTCGAGTGTGACTCTTTGGAAAGTGGGCGACCGCGTCATGACCTCCGCGCGTGGTCGTGCCCTGCAGGAGTACGTGGTGATCGACCCGTCCTCCGTGGCAGTGGCGCATATCCCGGAGCAGCTGGACACGGCGGAGGCGGCCTGCGTCAACATCGCAGCCCGTACAGCATGGGATGCCGTCGAAGGGCCCGCCCGCGCACGTGCCGGGCAGACACTCCTCGTTCACGGAGGTTCGGGCGCGGTCGGGCAGTTCGCGATCCAGTTCGCGAGGCGGCACGGGGTGCGCGTTGTCGCAACGGCAAGCGCCTCCCGTCTGGGGCGCGTCCGTTCGCTCGGGGCCGAGGCTGTCGAGTACGGAGGAGATCTGCACGAGAAGTTGCAGTCGCTCGCGCCGATCAATGCGGTGCTCGACTGCGCTGACGGCGAGGGCGTCAGGGTTGGCATCGAACTGGGCGCTGACCTCCACAGATGCATCTCGATCTCCGTGAAGAATGCGCACGGGGCCGGTGGCGTCGCGACCGACCTTGAGCAAACGGCACCGCTGCAGCACCTGATCGACATGGTCGGGGCAGGAGATGTGGAAGTCGAGATCGGGGCCCGCTATCCGTTCGCGAGGGCCCGGGAAGCGTATGAAGCAGCCATAGCCGGGCAGCACAAGGGCAAGATCGTCATCGAAGTCGGTTGATGCCTGGCCGGGCGGCGTCGTGCGGGAGAACGCTGGTTATCGGTGGCAGACTCGAACCATGACCTCTGCCGAGCCGAAGTACCTCGCGCTCGCTGCGCGGCTCCGCGCCATCACGAACGAGCAGCCAGTCGGGACTCCCGTGCTCAGCGAACGCGATCTCGCGGCCGAGGAAGGCGTCTCGCGCATGACGGCTCGCAAAGCGATCGAGCAGCTCGTCGCTGAGGGCAGGCTGACGCGTGAGGTGGGACGAGGAACCTTCGTCGCCCGCCCGGAACTCACGCTGCCACTCACGCTCAACAGCTTCACGGTGCAGGTGCGCCAGCGGGGGCTCACTCCTTCCGCACGTGTTGTCGAAGCCACGCTCGTGCCGGCGGGTGACCTTGCAGAGACGTTCAACGTCAGCGAGCACGAACCGCTTGCTCGTCTCGTGCGCGTTCGCCTGACGGACGGAGCGCCGGTCGCCGTCGAATCGGCGCACATCCTCGCCGCCGCTGCTCCCGATCTGCTGGATGCAGCGGATTTCGCGACAGCGTCGCTCTACGCAGTGCTCGACGAGCAGTACGGGGTGCGGTTCGACGCCGGCACACAGGTCATCCGCGCGGGGCTCGTGCCACAGGGCGAAGCGGAGCTGCTGGAGGTCGCGCAGGGCTCGCCGGTGCTGCAGTTCTTGCGTACTTCGACCCTGAACGGACGGGTGCTCGAACACACGCTGTCGTCGTATCCGGCCGATCGGTTCGTGTTGCAGGCCGCGATCACTCCGACGAGAGCTCCGGGATCCGCTCCGCTAATCGAGCAATAGTCGCGGCGTTCGCGGCGTCATTGCCGTCGACATTCGCGCTCCGCCACAGCTCGACGCCGGGGTCCAGGTCCACGACTCGCGCGAGCAGCGCCGACCACAGCGCGTTCGTGGCCAGACTCGACCGCGGCACCGTTACGGGGGCGTCCTGCGGCCACGACACGTCCCCGGCCGGCACGCGCGTGTCCAACACGATCGTC
>DXDC01000142.1 GCA_019115685.1 Candidatus Agrococcus pullicola | reverse complement strand
GCCTCGGGCATCACTACCGAGGCGCTGGCTGAGGTGAAGGCAGATCTTGTGCGCTGGTTCGCCAACGAGGCGCCCGCAGTGCTGCTCGATCCCGAAGTTGCTCTTCCCGGAATCGTCGACTCACGGGTGATCGACAGGGACACAGGCCTCGTCGTCGGTATGGACGCGTCCGGCTATGAGACGGTCGATGGACTTCGATACACGCGCCACGTGCCAGGAGTTGATGCGCGGCGGGTGCGCGACCTCGGCGGCGGCACCGCGAAAATGCTGTATTACACCCGTCCGGATGTCCAGGGCCAAGATTCTCGAGTCGCGGACGAGATGCGATCGCTCATCGAAGCTTGCGACCGAGAGGGTCTTCTGCTCATCGTGGAGCTCCTGACGTACAAGCTCGACGATGAAACCGATGACCAATACGCCTCAGCTTTTGCCGATCTCGTCGTCGATGGCGCAGCTTTGGCCGTCGCATGTGGGGCGAAAGTGCTCAAGCTACAGTATCCGGGGTCAGCCGAGGCCTGTGCGCGAGTAACCCAAGCGGTGACTGGTGTGCCGTGGGCGGTGCTTTCGGCTGGCGTTGATCACGAAACGTTCGTTGGACAGGTGAAGACCGCCGTGGCGAATGGTGCCGCAGGCGCTATGGCAGGGCGGTCGCTTTGGAAGGATTGCCTTTCGATGGATCCGGAGCGTCGTCATGATCTGTTCCTCTCACGCGCTCTTCCGCGTTTGCGTGAACTCGAGCGAGCAGTAGAAGGTCGCTGATCGCCTATGTCGACGAGCGCTCATGCCATCTTCGTCGTCGGGGTTTCGGCCAGCGGAAAATCTACGCTCGGACGCTCGCTCGCTCGCGAACTGGGTTGGACGATGCTTGATCTTGACACTATGACGAACCCATTGTTTGAGGCTGTTGGCGGCGAGGCCAAGATGCTCTCTTCGGATGCCCAAGCGAGGCGCACGACTATCAATTCGGTTCGGTATGAATGCCTCTTTGCCACTGCAGCTGAAAACTTGGGTGTTGGCAACAGCGTGGTGTTGGTGGCGCCCTTCACGTCAGAGAGGCTCGATGAAACCGTGTGGCGCCAGCGTCTCAGCCAGCTGGGGCTCGCGGGTGACTCGGCAACGCTGGTGTGGGTTGACACACCCAGGAACATAGTTTTGCAGCGAATCCGCGCTCGGCGTGCTTCGCGCGATCTCGCGTGGCTCGACAGCGGAGTTGGCCTGGCTCCCGTCGATGCGTTCGGCCCGCCCGTGGTCGATCACATGCGAATCGACGGTACTATCACTGGCCGGGAGCAACTTGAGGCGTTCCGCGAGTCCTTCGCGATCACCGGATGAGCGTGAATCTTCAGGCAACAACGTAGCAACGCCCGCACACTCGCCTCGGTCGAAACCGTGACGAGCGCGCGGGCGCGGCCGGTCGTGTCGGCTTAGGTGTAAGGGCAGAGGTAGGCGATCGTGTCGCTGATGCGAACAGTGAACGACTCGTCGCCCTCGACCTGGAACTGCTCACCCTCCCCGTAGGTCTTCCACTCGTCCGAACCCTGCTGGCGCACATCCCAACTGCCCAGGATGAGCCTCATCCACTCGCGCATGGGGGCCTCGAACGTCCACTCGCCGGGCTCCATCACGCCGACCGTGAACTTGCCCTGCTCGTTCGCGAACTCCAGGCTGCGCACGTGGCCGTCGTAGTGCTCGTTCTGCCCGATCATGAATGCTCCTCTGCTGGATTGGTCCTTGTACGAACGGGGCCGTTGTCAGCCCCGTGGGATCACGCTAAGGGACCGAATCCGGCACAACCAGCGCCGCCGCGTATAAGAACGGCACACCGGCCTCACCGCTATGGACATTCTCGAATGAGAGCTCATCGACACGGCGTAGAGCACGGCACTGGCACTGCAGCAGCAAATGAGTCTGGATAGGTACGGGCGGCAGGCAGCGATGAGGTGGTGTGGCGCGCCTGTGGAATTTCAGGATCGTTTGGGCGACGCATCAAGTTGCAGAATCCACCAGGGTGGCGATGCTTCGAGCCTGCACCTTGGTTCGCCACCGCGCACCTGGGCTATTCTCGACGAATGAGTTCCGAGCCGCGCCCGCCTCAGCACCCGCTCTTCCTCGACTGGGTGAACTTCTTCAACGAGGGCAGAGAGTTCGGCGTCGACATCGACAAAGAGCGCCTCGCCAAGAAGCTTGGCGTGAATACTGCGGTGCTCATAGGCATGGCGTTGACGATTGCCGTCATTCTGGGATTCGTGGCTCTGCTGCTATTCACCGACATCGGCAGAGTAGTGACGTATGTGCTCCTCGGGCTGTTCTTCGTCGCCATGGTGTTCGCGTTCTTCCACCTCCTAGGGCTTCGCCGGAAGCTGCGAGCGGCCACTACATCGGACACATACTTCCGGCTTTCGAAGCAAGGCATCGTCGTCGCCGAGACTCTGGAGATCCCGTGGGAGCTGACAACGGGCGTTGCCGTGAGCGATGCGCGTGGGCAACGAGCCTTCGGATTGATGCAGAAGCTCGCCCACAGATTCGCTCTCGCTGCGGGGGCAGAGCAGGTGCTGATGTGCATCGGCTTCAACGCTGACGTGACTAAACAGTTGCGGAACGCAGCGCACCCTCTGTTGCGCCGTCAGCTCGCCACAACTTTCGAGTTCGGGATGCTCAGGCTCGCTCTCGACACGGTGGTCCCGGCCGAGGAACTCACCCGATCGATCTTCGCCATCCCAGCGGCGGCGAGAGCGGCTGGCCGGGATGTCGTCATCACCGACAATAGACAGCAGTTCAACACCGCGCTTATCCGGATGAGCAACGGCAAGTCTCCTTTCGAAGACCTCTTCAAGTTCCTCGACGCTGCTGCCGAAGACATTCGGCAGCAGCCCGAGCCGAAGGACGAGGGAGTCGTCGAGGATCAAGGAGCCGAACATAATCTCCTCGAGCGCTCGGTACTGCCACCCGAGGGCATCGTTCGGCTTCAGGACGCTCGAAATGTACTTGCGGGGCAGGGCCCCGAAGCCCTGTTTCAGCGCTACCCTGCCTTCGATAACGGCTTCGGCGATACGCCCACCGAGGGGATGCTCATCACCGAGATCGGGCAGGAGTTCGACACGGTCATCTGGCTGGACTGGAAGGGCGATGATGC
>DXDC01000141.1 GCA_019115685.1 Candidatus Agrococcus pullicola | reverse complement strand
CGGTGCCGAGCGATGCTCCGAATATCGTTCTTCCGAACATGACCCAGCCAGGCATGAAGACGATGCTCACAATGAACACCCAGTACAGCGCGCGACGAATGGCCATGCTTCGAGGGTAACGTCCTACTCGGGTAGGAGGTCGGGTCGAACGCGCTTTGTTCGCTCCAGGCGTTGCTCGTGCCGCCATGCCGCGACAGCACCGTGGTCCCCGCTCCGCAGTACCGACGGCACTTCCAGACCCCGCCACTCAGCCGGTTTCGTATAGCTCGGATACTCCAGGAGCCCGTCTTCGTAGCTCTCCTCGTGAAGCGATTCCGGGTTGCCGATCATGCCCGGCACGAGCCTGGTAATGGCCTCCACCATAGCCAGCGACGCGACTTCGCCACCATTGAGCACATAGTCGCCGAGGGAGACTTCCCGCACCTCCGCCAGGCCCGCGGCATATTCCGTCACGCGGGCATCAATGCCTTCGTACCGTCCGCACGCGAACACCAGGTGTTCACGGCTTGCGAGCTCCGTCGCGTCGGCCTGCGTGAAAGGAGTGCCAGCCGGCGTAGGAACCACGAGCGTGGATGCCCTCCCCGGCGCGAGCAGCGCATCCAGAGCCTCTCCCCACGGTTCCGGTTTCATGACCATTCCAGCTCCGCCACCGTAGGGTGTGTCGTCCACTGTGCGGTGCCGGTCGTGGGTCCACTGACGCAGATCGTGCGCTTCGATCCGGAGAAGTCCGCGCTCACGCGCCTTTCCGACGAGCGAGACATCGAGCACGCTGAAGAACTCGGGAAAGATCGTGATGATGTCTATCCGCATGTCATCCGTCTGCCGGTTCAGCGTCTTCCGGAAGCTCTTCGAACAGCCCCTTCGGCGGCGTAATCGTGACGGTGCCCCTGTGCAGATCGATTTCGGGCACGAACGCCTTCACGAACGGCAGCATGTATTCCGTGCCCTGCACGTCGATAGCGAGCAGATCCTGTGCCGGGAACGCATCCACTCGCGCCACGATGCCGATCTGCTCACCGTCGCGGATCACGTTCAACCCGGAAAGCTGATGCACGTACCAGGCATCGCTCTCCTCCGGCAACTCTTGCGCATCCTGATCAACCCACAGGATGGCCTTCACGAGCGTCTCCGCTTCCGTTCGGTCATCCACACCGCGGAAGAACCCGACCGGATTGCTGTTGAAGATACGGAACTCTCGCATCTCAATGGTCTTGCCGTGCCACTTGCTCCCAGCAGGCACCTGCAATGAGAACACCGCCCCCGGAACGAAGCGGCGAGCGGGATCGTCCGTGTACAGCTCGATCTTCAGCCCGCCCTTAAGGCCGTGGGCCTTGGTCAATCGACCAACGCGGAGCTGGGTGCGTTGGCCGGGTTTCCTAGCGATCGGTGTCCACCACGTCGACGCGGACGCGGCGCCCATCAGCCAGTGAGGTCACAACCGTGCGCAGCGCTTTTGCGGTTCGCCCGGCCCGACCGATGACGCGGCCGATGTCATCCGGGTGCACGCGCACCTCGAGCATCTCGCCCCGATCGGTTGTGCGGGAGGCAACACGGACATCCTCGGGTCGGTGCACAATGCCCGACACGAGGTGCTCGAGTGCCTCCCGCAGCACGATTACTCCGCCGTCTCTTCGGTTGCGGCCTCAGCCTCGGCAGCGGGTGCTTCGGCCTCAGCAGGCGCCTCAGCAGGCACTTCTTCCTTGGCAGGCTCGGCCTTCGGCTTCAGCACGGTCTTCTTGGCCGTGTCGACGACGAATTCCTTCTTGCCCTCGGGCTGCTGCACCTTCGACTCGGTGTCGCTCTCGCCCTTGAACTTGGCCCAGTCGCCCGTGAGCTTCAGCAGAGCGGTGACCTGCTCGCTCGGCTGTGCGCCGACGCCCAGCCAGTAGAGCGCGCGCTCCGAGTCGACCTCGATGAAGGAGGGGTTCTCGGTGGGGTGGTACTTGCCGATCTCTTCGATCACGCGGCCGTCGCGCTTGGTGCGCGAGTCGGCGACGACGATGCGATAGAAGGGTGCGCGGATCTTTCCGAACCGCTTGAGGCGAATCTTGACTGCCACGTTTCTCCGTAATTGGTATCGAGTTTGCTGTACCCGCTGAGCATCGTGGGGTTCGGTGCCGCGGGAAACCTGGGATGCGCATCGCACCCCGAGAGAGGGCGGGCGCGACGCACTACAACGATCTATTCTGACACAAAGTTGTGGCAGATTGTTACGCGCACCCGTGCGTCGCTGGTTTACGCTCACAGAGTGAAGTTCAAGCAGTGCGCTGCCGGCACGGTGGGCATCGAGTGGGAACTGCAGGTCGTCGACCCACAGTCGCGCGACTTGGTGTCGCGCGCCCCCGATCTGATCAAGAGCATCGATGACTCACGTATACAGGGTGAGTTCTTCAACAGCACCGTAGAGCTGATCTCCGGCATCCACCCTTCCGTCGACAGCGCCATGCGAGAAATGCGCGAACTCCGCGACATCGTCATGCACGAAGCCGACACACAGGGGCTGGCGATTGTCGGGATGGGCGTGCATCCGTTCAGTCACTGGCAGCATCAGACGCTTGCCGACAGCGACAGGTACAGACGAGTCGTGGATCGGGTCGGCGAGTGGGGCAAGCGCCAAATCATGATCGGGGTGCATACGCACTTCGCCGTCGGTGATGGTGATGCTGCGGTAGCGATTCAGAACCGCCTACTCGCCGAGCTACCGCTGATCCTCGCGCTGAGCGCGTCGAGTCCGTTTCGGCACGGACGGGACACCGGTGTCGCGTCGCAGCGCAGCATGATCTTTCAGCAGCTGCCGAACGCGGGGCTCCCACCGCTGCTCGACTCCTGGGATGCGTACACCGAGCTGGTGCGCAAGATGCGGCGTATCGATGCGATCGAAGAGCCCGGTGAGCTCCGCTGGGCCGTCCGGCCCGCTCCCGTTTTCGGCACGATCGAAGCACGAATCGCTGACGGAGCACCATCACTCGTGGATCTCGCAGCAGTCAATGCGCTCACAGTCCTGTCCATCGAGCGCATCGCCCGCGAACTGCGAGAAGGGGATGTCGGCCCGATGACTCCGGACTGGCTGCTGCGCGAGAACCGATGGCGGGCGATCCGATACGGGCTCGACGCCGAAATCGCCTTCGCTTCCGGGGCGACTCGGCCGGTCGTCGAACTGCTGCACGAAGCGATCCGCGATCTCGCACCGCTCGCCGACGAGTTGGGGGCGAAAGACAGCCTGGAACAGGTCGGAACCGTGCTGCGACGCGGTAACTCCGCGCAACGTCAGCGTGCCGTCGACAGAATAGGCTCCGTCGCCGTCGTCGATCACCTCGTTGCCGACTTTCGGTCCTGAAGGAGCCCTTATCGAAACTCCAAGAGCCCTCTGGCCAGCGACTCGTCCAGCACGATATCGGTCGGGATGCCCGCACCGATTGCCGCCCGCAGCCCCTGAAGTTTCGCCTGCCCCGTCACGACGCAGACGCGTCTGGGCACGCGACGCAGTCGATCCATCCCCGGCCCGGTAGCGCGCGAGTTGAGCCGCACATCCCTCCAGCTGCCGTCCTCCCTGAAGAACACGGTTGCGACATCGCCGATGACGCCGTCTTGGCGAAGGCTCGCGTAGTCGTCCCGGTTCAGGTAGCCGCCCGCGTGCACTCGGCTCGGCACTTCGGCAGCCGGAGAACCGACGCTGAAGACGGCGACGTCCATTTTGTCCTGTATGGCGAGAATCCAGCGGGTACTCCGTTCGCGCCACATGGCTTCGCGAGTCGCCGGGTCATCGAAGAACGTAGGGACCGGGAACTGCTCGACCTGTGCTCTGTACGCGGTTCCGAAACGTTGCAGAATCTCACTCGAGTAGTCGACACCGCTCGTACGGGTGTTCCCGGCCCCGTTGAGCTGCACAATCGTGCTGCCGTGCGTTTCCTTCGGGGTGAGCATTCTGCTCACGGTGCCGATCGTGGAACCCCAGGCGACGCCGACAACCATGTTCGACTCGACGAATTGCGAGATGAGCGGCCCTGCGACCAAAGCGACGCGCTCCATGCGCTCAACGTCCGTCGTGCCCTCCGGCATCGACACCACGTGAGCGGCGATTTTGAACCGGTCGCGCAGTTGCTCCTCAAGCAGTCCCGCGCGTTCGAACGGTGAATTCACTCGAATGTCGACGAGGCCGGTATCGCGAGCGAACTGCAGTAGCCGCGAGACGGAAGAGCGCGAGACGTCGAGCTCATCGGCAATCATCTCCATCGTACTGCTTTGCAGATAGTAGAGCTCAGCGGCCCTGAGCGCCGCGCGCATTTTGGCCTCTTGTCGTTTGCTCCTCATGCGCACCTCCGGTCCAAAACTGCACGTTTGTGCAGGTGGCTTGCGCAATATTACTTTGAATGTCGATGCTGGTGCTAGCAGGAATGGAGTTCAACGATGACCGAGGCCACACGCTCAGTCCAGCGCAGTGAAGAACTGCGTGCCGTCCGTGAAACGCAGCGCACGTCAGTGCTGATCGTGGGCGGCGGCATCAACGGCATCGCGCTGTTCCGCGATCTTTCGTTGCAGGGTGTCGACGCCGTTCTGCTCGAGCGGTCCGACTTCGCCTCCGGCGCATCTGCCGCATCCAGTCACATGATCCACGGTGGAATCCGCTATCTGGAGAACGGTGAGTTCCGTCTCGTCCGCGAATCGGTGCAGGAGCGCAACGCCCTCTTGAAGTCCGCTCCTCACTACGTGAAACCATTGCAGACCACCGTGCCCATCTACTCGACGTTCTCCGGCATCCTGTCTGCGCCACTGCGTTTCCTGACCCACAGCACGGGCAAACCGAAAGAGCGCGGCGCAGTGCTCATCAAACTCGGCCTCACCATCTACGATCTGTTCTCCCGTGACGGCGGCTCCGTGCCACGTCACAAGTTCCTGGGGCGCCGGCGCTCGCTGGCAGAGCTTCCTGAACTGGACGAGAGCATCAAGTACACGGCAACCTACTTCGACGCGTCCATGCACGACCCGGAGCGTCTCGCGCTCGACGTGCTGCAGGATGCTCGCTCGAGCAACGCGGGCTCGTTCGCCCTCAACTATGTCGAAGCGATCGGCCGAGACGACGCCGGCGTGCTCGTGCGCGACCGCGAAAGTGGCGAAGAATTCAGTATCGCCGCAGACGTCATCGTCAATACGTCCGGCCCCTGGACCGACCTCACGAACGAGGCCCTCGGCCGAGCAACGCAGTTCATGGGCGGCACGAAGGGCTCGCACAT
>DXDC01000140.1 GCA_019115685.1 Candidatus Agrococcus pullicola | reverse complement strand
CGAGATCCCAGCAGACCAGGTACCAGTGTCGGTCGGCCGGAGCGAGCGCTTCCGGTTCCACGCGTCGACGCGTGACGACGCCATCCGCTGAGGTGTAGGTGAACCGCAACCGCTCGTGATCGCGGCAGGCGAGTGCGATCTCGCCCAGGATCTCCGATGAGACGGGTGCGCCCGAGGAGATGCCGGCGGGCTGTACCGTGTCGGCGAGTGCGTTGACGCGGCGCCTAAGCGGTGCGGGCAACACCTGTTCGAGCTTCGCCAGTGCCGTGATGGTCGTCTCCGCCCCGGAGACGAGCCGTCGGGATGCCGCGACCCGGAGTCCGATCGCCATCGCGACGGCCTCCTCGTCGGTCAGCAGCAGCGGGGGTACCGCGCTGCCTGCTTCCAGTCGATAGCCGCCGGCCGCGCCGGGCGTGGACTCGACGCGGTAGCCGAGTTCGCGAAGCCGTTCGACATCGCGACGCAGCGTGCGCTGCGTGACACCGAGCCGCTCCGCCAGTTCGGGACCCGGCCAGTGCCGATGCGTCTGCAGCAGGTTGAGGAGGGCGAGTGCACGAGAGGTTGTGTCCGACATGTTTTCCAGCCTGCCGATCAATGAGGGCTAAATCTGTCCGCATTGTTTTCTAGGTTCAGGGTATGGCAAACGAACCGATCATCCAAGCGCAAGGTCTCACCAAGCTCTTCACCGTCAGCAAGAAGACCGTCGAAGCGGTCACCGATCTCACATTTGCAGTCGTCCGCGGCGAGCTCGTCGCGTTCCTGGGGCCGAACGGGGCCGGCAAATCAACAAGTCTCAGGATGCTGACCACGCTGCTGCCTCCCACTGCAGGAGGGGCAAGCGTCGTCGGCCGGGACATCCTGCGGGATCCGTCGGGTGTGCGCGCTCGTATCGGCTACGTCGGGCAACTCACGAGCGGAAGTTTCGCGCAGCGGGTTCGCGATGAACTGATCAGTCAGGGTGCGTTCTACGGGCTGACGAAATCCGCGTCGCGGTCTCGTGCCGACGAGTTGATCGAATCACTCGATCTCGGCGGTTTCGCTACCCGTTCGGTGCAGCAGCTCAGCGGTGGGCAGAAGCGGCGACTCGACATCGCGCTCGGGCTCATGCACGCGCCCCCGCTCCTCTTCCTCGACGAGCCATCGACGGGGCTCGACCCGCAGAGTCGCGCGAACCTGTGGCAGCACATCCGCGACCTGCGAGCGCAGCACGGAACAACAGTCTTCCTGACCACGCACTACCTCGAAGAAGCAGATCGCTACGCGGAACGCGTCATGGTCATGGATCGCGGGCGCATCATCGCCGACGACACGGCAGCGCGGCTGAAGGCTGAGCTGGCCGGTGACGTCGTCACCCTGCGCTTCGATTCGGATGCGGATGCCCGCACCGCAGCGAGTGTCGTGGGCGCGTTGACGGCGCGAGAGGTCGATGTCGAGGGTTCGGTGATCACCGTGACGGCACCAGATGGCGACGCGCTGCTGCCGACCGCTGTCCGGGCGCTCGACGCCGAAGGTCTTGTGGTGCGCTCCGCGACGGGTGTGCCGCCGACGCTCGACGACGTCTTTCTCGCACTGACCGGCCGCACGCTTCGCGAAGCCGACCGTACGGCGCAGGAGCAGGGCTCGGAAGAGACGGTAGAACAGACGTCGGAGCCGGGCGAGCATCCCGACCCCGAATCGCAATCGACCGAGACCGGAGACGCCGGTTTCGCGCAGAAGGGAACCAAGTGATGACGACTCCAACCGACTCCGCGGTGCGACCCAACGTCGCTCGCGACACGTGGAATGTACTGATCCGCGAGCTGCGGCCGATAGTGCGCGACCCGTTCTCGCTCATCTTCAGTCTGCTCCAGCCATTGGTCTTCCTGGGGCTGTTCGGGCCGCTCCTGATCGGGATGTCCGACGCACCCGTATCGGGGACGCTGCAGTGGTTCGTCCCCGGCGTCCTGGTCATGATCGTGCTGTTCGGTACCGGCACCGTCGGGTCGAACCTGCAGTACGAAATGATGACGGGCTCGCACGAGCGCACGCTCGTGGCACCGCTTTCGCGGTCATCCCTGCTTGTGGGCAGGGCGCTCAAGGAGATCGCGCCGATCGTCGTGCAGGCGAGCGTGATCGTGCTCGTGGCCTGGCCGTTCGGCTTCACGGTCAACCCGATCGGCCTCGTGGCCGGGCTTGCGCTCATCGCCGTGTTCGGCGTCGGGCTGGGCGCGCTCTCGTACGCGCTGGCACTCGGCACGAAAGAGCACGAGTGGCTCTTCTGGGGCGTGCAGCAGATGCTGATCTTCCCACTGCTGATCCTCTCGGGGATGCTGATCCCGCTCGAGGAGGGCCCCGCCTGGATGCGGGTCATCGCAACCGTGAACCCGGTCAACTGGGTCGTGCAGGGAGAACGCGCACTGCTCTCCGGTGACTTCACCGACCTCACCGTGCTGTGGGGAGCGCTCGCGGCACTCGCTGTCGCCGCCGTCGGGCTCGCGGTCGGCATCCGCGCCATGCAGCGCAGTCGCTAGCTTCGCCGGAACGAATGAAGAGTCGGTCTCAGCAAGTACCCGGTGGCGGCTGGCTGAGACCGACTCTTGCCCCCGCAGGCGTCGCGGAGCTGGGATGCCCGGCTCAGTGGCCGGGGAAGGCCTCCAGGCCGTTCTGCACCGTCCGCTCAGCGGCTTCGGCACCTTCCCACTCGCCGATCTTGGCCCACTTGCCGGGCTCGAGGTCCTTGTAGTGGAGGAAGAAGTGCTCGATCTCGTTCTTCACCTGCTCGGGGACATCGGCGAGGTCCTGGATGTGCTCCCAGCGCGGGTCCTTCGCCGGCACGCAGATGACCTTCGTGTCGATGCCGCCGTCGTCCTCCATGTTGAGCTGCGCGACCGGGCGCACTTTCACACCAACGCCGGGGAACAGCGGGTATTCGAGCAGCACGAGCGCGTCGACGGGATCATCGTCCTCGCCCAGGGTGTTCTCGAAGTATCCGTAGTCGGTCGGGTAGGCGAAGCTCGTGAACAGCACGCGATCGAGGAAGACCCGTCCGGTCTCGTGATCGACCTCGTATTTGTTGCGGCTCCCCTTCGGAATTTCGATGACGACGTCGTATGCGCCCATGTGGCACTCCTTAGAATCTCGGACAGCGTTCGGTGTCTTGAGTGAAATCGTCATAAGGTTACTTCATGCCCGAAAATTCACGGCGACCTCGCCTGACACCCGCAATGGCCGACATTCGTCGCGCCGTCCGGGAGTCCCTGCAGGATCTCGTCGAGGGCGATCTCGTGCTCGTAGCGCTCTCCGGCGGCCCCGACTCGCTTGCGCTGGCGGCAGGCACCGCATTCGAAGCACCCAGAGCGGGCTTGCGCGCCGGTGCTGTCATCATCGATCACGGACTTCAGGAGGGCTCCGACCGCATCGCCGAGCGCGCTGCTGAGCAGGCGAAGGCGC
>DXDC01000020.1 GCA_019115685.1 Candidatus Agrococcus pullicola | reverse complement strand
CAAACGGCAGCGCATGACCGCGTTCCTCGAACGGAAGGCCAAACGATGAACAGGGTCGGTGTACTCGGCGGTGGCCGAATGGGCTCGGGTATCGCGCACGCGTTTCTGATCACGGGCTCGGAGGTCGTCGTCGTCGAACGCGACGTGCCGGCTGCCGATGCCGCACTCGCACGCGTCCGCAGCGCGGTGACGAAGAGCATCGATCGCGGCGCCGACGTCGCGGAGGGAACAGACGAACGCCTGGACGTAGGAACAGACGTCGCGACCTTCGCCGAGTGCAGTCTCGTGATTGAAGCGGTGCCCGAGGAACCCGACCTCAAAGTGCAGTCGTTGCGCCGCGCGGAGGCGGCGATGTCACCGGCGGCGACGCTCGCTTCGAATACGTCATCCATCTCCATCGACCGGCTCGCGAAGTCGCTCGAACGACCCGAGCGGTTCCTCGGCCTCCATTTCTTCAACCCCGTGCCGGCATCGAAGCTCGTCGAAATCGTCGTCGGCGCGGCGACGCGTCCGCAACTGCGCGAGATCGCTCAGGGTTGGGTGCGTCAGATCGGCAAGACGCCCGTGACCGTGACCGACTCCCCCGGGTTCGCATCCAGCAGGCTCGGCGTCGCACTGGGGCTCGAGGCGATCAGGATGGTCGACGAGGGTGTCGCTTCCGCGGAGGATATCGACGCAGCGATGGAGCTCGGCTACCGGCACCCGGCCGGTCCGCTCCGCACGACGGACATCGTCGGACTGGATGTCCGGCTCGGCATCGCCGAGGAGCTCGCTCGCGAACTCGGCCCGCGCTTCGAACCGCCGCGGCTGCTGCGCGACATGGTGGCCAAGGGTGAGCTCGGCCGCAAAACCGGCAAGGGATTCTACGATTGGGGAACGGACTGATGACGACCACGACAGCCACGAAGATTCTGCCGTCCTATTTACGCGACGAATGGTGGACGCCGAGCGGGGACGTCACTGCGCAGGAGGTGCGCGACGCTTCGACCGGCGAGGTCGTCGCGAATGTCTCGTCCGAAGGGGCCGACCTCGCCGGTGCGCTCGAGTACGCGCGCACGGTCGGGCAAGCGTCGTTGTCGAAGCTGACCTTCCACCAGCGCGCGATCATCCTGAAGCAGATGGCCATCGCGCTGAACGAGCGGAAGCGCGAACTGTACGAGATATCCGCACGGACCGGGGCGACGAAGACCGACTCGTGGGTCGACATCGATGGCGGCATCGGCGTGCTCTTCAGCTACTCGTCCAAGGGGCGCCGCGAGCTGCCGCAGAGCACTGTGCTCTGTGACGGCCCGCTCGAACCGCTGTCCAAGGACGGATCATTCCTGGGTCGGCATATCTTCACAACGCTGCCCGGTGTCGCCCTGCAGATCAACGCGTTCAACTTCCCTGTCTGGGGTTCGCTCGAAAAGCTCGCACCCGCGTTCATCGCCGGTATGCCGTCGATCATCAAGCCGGCAACGCCCACCGGATACCTCGCCGAGCATATGGTGCGCATCCTCGACGAGTCGGGGCTGCTGCCGGCGGGCGCGGTGCAATTCGTCTCCGGCTCGCTTCCCGGCATCTTCGATCACCTGCAATTGGGTGACACGGTATCCTTCACGGGTTCCGCATGGACGGCCGACAAGCTCCGGAAGCACGAGGCCGTGCAATCGGGAGGCGTCCGCTTCACCGCCGAGACCGACTCGATCAATGCATCCGTGCTGGGCCCCGATGCCGTGGCGGGCACTCCCGAATTCGATGCGTTCGTCAAACAGCTCGTCGCCGAAATGACCTCCAAGGCAGGGCAGAAGTGCACGGCGATTCGACGCGCCATCGTGCCCGCCGCACTGGCCGCCGATGTCGCGCAGGCAGTGCAGGCGCGGCTCGACGCCAAGACGGTGGTGGGTGATCCTCGTGCCGATGGCGTGACCATGGGTCCGCTGGCGTCGCTCGACCAGCGGGACGAAGTGCTCGGCCAGGTCGGCAAGCTCGTGGACGCCGGTGGTCGAGTCGTTGTCGGCGACCCGGATGCGCGGCCAGAGGTGCTGCTTGCGGACGGTTCGCGCTCGACGACGGAGGAGGGCGCCTTCGTCGCACCCGTTCTGCTGCAGTTCGACGATGCCTTGAGCGCCGCGCTGCACGACATCGAGGCGTTCGGTCCGGTGTCGTCGCTGCTCACCTACGACAGTGTCGACGAGGCGGTCGATCTCGTCATCCGCGGCGGCGGCTCGCTCGTGACGTCGGTCGTGTCGCACGACCCGGCGTTCGTCGGTGAACTCGTGCCGCGCATCGCGAGCGCGAACGGCCGCATTCTGCTGCTCGATCGCGATGACATGAAGACCTCGACCGGCCACGGTTCTCCGCTGCCGATGCTCATGCACGGCGGCCCCGGTCGCGCCGGCGGCGGCGAGGAGCTCGGCGGCATCATCGCCGTCAAGCACTACATGCAGCGCACCGCCATTCAGGGCACGCCCGAACTGCTCACCGCCGTGACCGGAGTGTGGCACTCGGGAGCCTCTGCGGATTCGGATGGCGAGCATCCCTTCAGGAAGTCGCTGGCGGAGCTGCGCATCGGCGATCAGGTGAAGTCGGCCGCGCGCGAGGTGACGCTGGAGGACATCGAAACTTTCGCGCACTTCACGGGTGACACGTTCTACGCCCACATGGACGAGGAGGCCGCCGCTGCGAACCCGTTCTTCCCGGGCCGCGTCGCGCACGGCTACCTGCTCGTGTCCTTCGCCGCCGGCCTCTTCGTGGAGCCGGCACCCGGCCCCGTCCTCGCGAACACCGGGCTTGAGAACCTGAAGTTCATGACGCCCGTGTCTGCCGGGGACTCGATACGGGTCACGCTGACCGCCAAGGAGATCACGCCGCGCGAGACCGACGATTACGGCCAGGTTCGCTGGGACGCGAAGCTGACGAACCAGGACGACGAGATCGTGGCGCAGTACGACGTGCTCACGATGGTGGCGAAAACACGCGACTGAGGGAGCCCCACCGGTGCGCTGAGCCCGACCGTCGCCGGCGCCCGCGGGCAATGCAGCAGATCGGCGGAACTGCTGGAAACGTCGGTTACACTGGGCTCTGGCATGAGAAGAACTATAGGTGTCGTTGGCCTTACAACTAACGAAAATGTCGGTGACTATCTGCTGGTCGAAGCCTCGAAATATCTGTTGCGCACGCACGACCCGGACACAGTGCTCGTCGACATCGATGTGGACCCGCGGAATAAGCAGGTCCGTTCCGGTCGACGGCGCCTGAACTTCCGGGTCGCAGAGATCATGAAGGCATTCGAGCGCCCGGTCCTTTCGGTGTTCCGCGGCCCTCGAATGACCTACTACTACAACACGATGTACTGGAGGACCAAGCTCGGCTGGTACTTCAAGCAACGGGTCAAGAATCTCGACGCAATCGTGTTCGCGGGCGGCGGGTTCATCAAGTTCAAGACGCAGGGCCTGAACTACCTGGACGAACTCATCCTCAAGGCCGCGCACAAGCAGAACATCCCCGTCATGATGAATGCGGTCGGAGTCGAGGGATACAGCGAGACGGACATCCGCTGCCAACGGCTCAAGCGGGTACTCAACTACGACAACGTGAAGGTCATCACCACCCGTGACGACGTAGACACGCTGCAGGGTCACTACATCACGAACCCGAACACCGTGACGGAGCGCGTCGGCGATCCGGTGTTCTGGCTCCGGGAGATGGAAATCGTCGACGAGAACGTCACGAAGGAAGCTGACCGGACCGGAAACCGGATCGGCATCAATCTGATCAACCCCAACAACTTCTCGGTGTACGGCAGCAGCATTTCCCGTGCCTCGGTCGTGAATTTCTACCGAAACCTGATCGCCGAACTGCAGCGGCGCGATGCCGACTTCTATCTGTTCTCGAACGGCATGAAAGTCGACCAGACCTTCGGTCGCAACCTGGCCGTCACCATGAACCTGCGAAAAGACCAATTGATCAACAAGCCGAGAACCTCGCGCGAGTTCGTGAATCTCGTGGCCGGATTCGACATCATTCTGAGTGCCCGTATGCACGCGGGCATCACCGCCTACGCCCTGGATATCCCGGTCGTCGGTCTCATCTGGGGTGAAAAGCTGCAGTTCCTGACCAAGATCACCGGGTTGCGGGATCGCTACTTCGACGAGCATGAACTGGACTTCAAGAAGATCGCGGGGCTGCTCATGAACAACGACCTGCCGGAGCCCGACCTGGAACGTCGCGCAGAGTTGCGCAATCGCACACAGCGCCAACTCGCCGACTTCGTGGACGAGGTAGTCAAGGGGAAGACATCATCAACAAACTGATCGAAGGGAAAATCGTCACGCTGGTCGTGGGTGGCATTTTCCGCATTGTCGAAGTGTTCTTCCGCGCCCTCCACGTGTCTGTTCGCGCGATACGGCTCTTCGTGCAGAGCGTGTTCACCTCACGGGTGGATGGCTGGCTCGCGAAACTCGGGAAGCGCCTCATCGCGAAGAGAACCCGGGTCGACGACGCTTCCATCGTGCTCGTCGCCATGCAGGGCGAATACACCTGCAATCCGAAGTACATCGCAGAAGAGATCCTGCGGCGTCGGTTGCCCTACAAGATCACCTGGGTGCAGCGCGGCCAGTCGGTGGGGCCGTACCCACCGGAGTTCGAGTTCGTCAATCACGACACCGCCGCCTACTTCCGAGCGATCGCGGGCGCAAAGGTCGTCATCCAGAACGGACATTCGATGCAGAGGAGCGGCGCTCAAAAGGGCTCATCGCAGTACTGGCTGCAAACGTGGCACGGCTCCCTCGGGCTCAAGCGGCTGGAGGGCGCCGGAGGCGATCACAAGTTCTACCAGCGGATGCGCAAACTCGATAACGCGCAGACCGACTTCGTGTTCACGAACAGCACGTTCGAGGATGAGGTGTTCACGAACACGTACTGGCCGGACGTGCCCAAGCCAATGCTCGGCCACGCACGGAACGACATCCTCTTCGACAAGTCGCAGGAGACGGCGGCCGCACTGCGCAAGAAAGTACTCGACCGCCTCGGCATCCCCGATAACGGTCAGAAGTTCATGCTCTACGCGCCAACGCACGACGACAACAACAAGTCCGTACTGCTGAGCGGCATCGACATCGCCGGCCTCCGCGCCACCCTCTCGGCGAAGTTCGGAGGAACCTGGGACATCCTGATCCGGACGCACAACACCAGTAAGCGGCAGTCGGACTCCTGGCTGGCTGGCTTCCCCGCGTATTGCCACAACGCCTCGTTCTATCCGGACATGCAAGAGCTCCTGATGGTCGCAGACGCCGGCGTTACCGACTATTCCAGCTGGATCTGCGACTACGTTCACAGGAACAAGCCATCATTCTTGTTCTCCACCAACTTCGAGGCATACACGCAGCAGCGCGGCTTCTACCACGACTTCGCGGATACGCCGTTCACCATGGCGACATCGAACCGGGAGCTGCTGGACAACATCGAGCGATTCGACCAGAACGTCTACGACCGCAAAGTCGCCTCGTTCCTGGAGATGTGCGGCAGCATCGACGACGGAAACGCGGCATCGCGCATCGTGGATAAAATCGAGGAGCTCATGGCCTCCTAGCGGCCCTCAAAAGTTCGTGCCATACAATACTCGGGTGTCCGCAGAGCATCAGAGAAGTGACCAATCGGGGCATGCAGC
This sequence comes from Candidatus Agrococcus pullicola, assembly GCA_019115685.1. GTDB lineage: Bacteria > Actinomycetota > Actinomycetes > Actinomycetales > Microbacteriaceae > Agrococcus > Agrococcus pullicola. Next base: position 4,916 of record DXDC01000020.1, on the reverse strand, counting down.
GTCACGCTCCAACCAGTCCGCGGTGAGCAGCGGTGTCGTCGACCGCGACATCGATGAGATCATCGCAGCGGCGTTGCCGTGGGAGAAGCTCTTCGGCAAGACCGTGCTGGTCTCCGGTGCCAGCGGTATGATCCCCGCTTACGCGGTGTACACGCTGCTGCGGCTCAACGACACGCACGACGCGGGCATCCGCGTACTGGGGCTCGTCCGCAATCCGGAAAAAGCACGCGGCATTCTCGCCGACATCGTCGACAGGCGCGATTTTCAACTCGTACCGGGCGACGTCCTGCAGCCTCCGCAGGTTGACGAACGAGTCGACCTGGTCATCCACGGAGCATCCCCGGCTCGCCCAAACCTGCACGCGACGAAGCCGGTCGACACGATCCGCGCGAACGTGCAGGGCGCGTTCAATCTGCTGGATCTGTGTGTGAAGTCCGGCAACGCGGGGTTCGTACTCATGTCCTCCGCCGAGGTTTACGGGCAGCATCCCGAAGACGGCAACCTCGTTGCCGAAGGCAGTTACGGATCCGTCGACATCTTGAATCCGCGCGCCTGCTACACGGAAGGCAAGCGTGCCGCCGAGACGATCGCGGTGAGCTACCACGCACAGTACGGCACGCCGATCACCATCGCCCGCTTCGGCCACGTCTTCGGGCCCGGCATGGCCCTCGACGACGGGCGCGTGCAGGCGGATTTCACCGCTGATGTCATTGCCGGGCGGAATATCACGCTCAATAGCGACGGCAGCGCCCGCCGCACCTACACGTACCTCGGCGATGCGATCGCCGGTATGTTCACAGCACTGTTGACCGGCGACAATACGGCCTACAACGTGTCGGATCGCGATGGATTCATCAGCATCCGCGACCTGGCGACGGCGTTCACCAGGGCGCGGCCCCAGAAGGGTCTCGAAGTGCGCTTCCGAAGCGACGTGGACGTGTCCCAGTACAACCCCGTCAAGGGCCAGGGGCTCGACGATACGAAGCTCCGCGCACTGGGATGGGCGCCTCACGTCGGTCTCACCGCAGGCCTGGACCGCACGGTCGCGTGGCATGAGGAACGCGGCTCGTTGTGATGGCAGAGTTGCACGCACCGGGTAACGGAGACGAATCGAAATCTGCGGCCCGGGACTATGCACTCGAAGTGACCCGGATCACCTGGGAGCGCATCCACATGACGCTCAGGCTGCAACTCTCCACTCCCGTGGCATCGAGCGAAGAGCGGGGCACCGTGTCGTTCGCGTTCGTGGACGGCACTCGCATGTTCGACGTACGCCCCACCGAGGAGGCACCGGGCTCATTCGTCTTGCGGGTCAACGTCACTTCGTTCGCAGAGCGAAAGGCGTTTCCAATCGGATCCTGGCGCATTCGGTCGTACCTGGACGGCGTACCGGGGCCGTTCGCCTCCTTCGACGCCGGTTCGATCGAGTATCTCGATCAAGCATCCAGGGTCTTCCACTACAACTCGGGCCGATCCGCCATGACCGTTGACTACTTCGTGGATGAGAGTCGCGAGGACGCCTCGCGACTTGATCTGGTGATGCGGACCAATCGATTCACCCGCGGCTCTGCGCCGAGTGATCAGCCGTCCATCGTGAACCGCGCCAGGAACGCGCTCTTCGGCACCGGTGCGAAGAGAAGGTACGTTCGCTGGATCTACAACGTCACCGCCCGCGTCATCGGACCGAAGAAGGGGAGGATACTGTTCGCCTCCGACCAGCAGTCATCGATGGAGGGCAATCTGCGTCGAGTCCACGAGCGCATGCTCGAGCGCGGGCTCGACAAGCAATTCGATATCCGCCGATCCTTCCGACTGCCCCGCACAACCGGCTGGGCGACCACGAGCCGCATCCTCTACTTGATGGCGACGAGCGAGACTATCCTGCTGGACGACTACTTCGGTCTCCTGAACAGCGTGAACGTCGATCGACGCAGTCGCGTCATCCAGCTGTGGCACGCGGGCGTCGGTTTCAAGGCGGTCGGTTTCAGCCGTTTCGGCAATGTCGGCTCCCCCGACCTCGATCAACCCCACCGCCAGTACACGTACGCCATCTGCGGTTCCGAACACTTGCGGCATGTGTATGCGGAGGCCTTCGGGATCGAAGAGAGCGCGGTCGTCCCTACCGGGCTGCCCCGTGTCGATTGGTTCCTCGACGAGGGACGCACAGCGAGCTTCGTCGAAGATTTCTACCGGGAGCACCCGCACCTGCGCAGCAAACGCGTCATCCTATTCGCGCCCACGTTCCGCGGGAGCTCCTACCACACGGCCTTCTACGACTACGGGTTGATCGATCTGGCCGCACTCTACGAAGCCTGCGGCCCCGACACCGTCGTGCTGTTCCGGATGCACCACTTCGTGAAGGACACCATCGATATCCCGCAGCGGTTCCGCGACCGGTTCTTCGATTTCACCAAGTATGAAGACGGCCTCGGCCTGCTGCACATCACCGACCTCTTGATCACGGACTACTCGTCCATCATCTACGAGTACTCGCTCCTCGACCGCCCAATGTTGTTCTTCGCGCCGGACAGGGAGAACTACGCAGCGACGCGGGGATTCCACAACGACTACGAAGAAACCGCACCCGGGCGAGTGTGTGAGACCTTCGAAGATGTCGTGGAAGCGATTTCGACGGGCGATTTCGAGCGGGAGAAAGTTGCGCGCTTCCGCGACGAAAACTTCGACCGCATCGACACCGGATCAGCTGATCGCGTGATTGACTGGCTACTGCTCCGCGACCAGCACCAGGACGAACCAGTGCCGAAACGACTGCAACAGGAGGACGAGGACAGATGAACATCGGATTGATTTTCGCGGGCGGCATCGGATCCCGAATGACTTCGGCTACGCTTCCAAAGCAGTTTCTCGAGGTTCACGGAACCCCGCTGATCGTGCACACCATCCAGCACTTCCAGGATCATCCGCAGATCGATCGCATCGCCGTATCGATCCTGCCCGAGTGGCGAGACCGCTTCGCTCGTCTCGTCGCGCGATACGAGCTCACGAAGGTGAACTGGATCGTCGATGGCGGCGCAACCGGTCAGGAGTCGCGGCACCGCGCTCTTCGAGCCGTCGCAAACGAGTGCCCCGGCGACTCGGTCGTCCTGATCCATGACGGTGTCCGTCCGCTCATCAACGCTGAGGTCATTTCCGACAACATCGCGACCGTGCTCGAACTCGGGCCTGCGATCACGAGTTCGAAGTGCAACGAGACCGTCGTATCCTCGCCCGGCCAGGAGATTGAAGATGTGCTGCCGAGAGACTTTCTCCACTTTGCACAAGCACCTCAGAGCCTCCGCCTGGACACGGCCATCGACATCTACGACAGGGCCGTCGCGGAGGGGGAGAACGACTCGATCGATACGAGCACGCTGCTGCGCCGCTACGGACACAAGCTCTTCCGGGTGGATGGACCGCGCTCCAACATCAAGATCACGACGGCGGAGGACTACTACATCTGCCGCGCGTTCTTCGATGTTCTCGAACGCAATCAGATCGGCGGATAGCGGCAGCGGCCGGCGCTATGACGGAATCTTGGATCTCGGACGTCGCGGCTGGGCCTCCGTGGAGAATCCTGTAGAACAGGAACACGAGATTCACGTAGATGCGTTCCGCAGCTGACGTCTGCCGCAGAGCCTCGAATCGTTCGAAGCAAGCCTCAAGATCCTGGAAGGGCCGTTGCTGATTGGCGAAGTAGGTCGCGAGGTCCAGGAAACGCAACCCTACGCCGACGCTCGAGCAGTCGATCATTTTGAGGCTCGACGTCACCGGGTCGGTCGCCAGATTTGCCGGGACGAAATCGTTATGCGCCAGACAGTAGTGATCTTCGGGTCGTATCGAGTCATATGCGCGACTCCGCTGGACCAACGCCGATAGTTCAGCGGTGAGCCTCCGCACCTGCGGCGAATAGGAGTTTGCTTCCAGAACCCTTTCCAGCTGCGAGAACAGTTCTCGATTCGCAGATTTTCTGTGCAAGTGTTTGAAGAAGCGTGAAAGCGTGGCCGGGCGTCTGTCGAGCCACATCGGGCGCCTCCCGAGCCCATCGATCCCTCGTAGCCTCCCGTAGTCGATCCGGGAGAGACCGACCGCGAGTTGCACGACGGCAGCGTCTTCCACTTCGCTCTGCTCATCGAGATGCTGCAGTGTCAAATAGAAGACGTCGTCGAGCAAGCGTCCGTCGATAAGCCTGGGTGTCAAGTCTTCGAGCTCGGGCACGAGCGGGACGATGCTTTGATAGAAGCGAGCCTCCCTCCGGATCGCCCCGGGCCACGGCGCGATCTTGGTGTAGTACCTCTCGTCGTCGTCGCTATGCACGAGACTTCCCAAGTTGTTTCTACCTGGGCAGACGCGATACTCGGTTCGGAACCCGCTGCCGAGGTGCGGCGCGAGGCCCTCGTGGACGCGATCGATGACGGTCTCGATCGACGCTCCGTGCGCCAAAGAGATGGCTGTGACGAAGGCTTCGCGAATCCGCTGCTCATCCTCCGGCCACCGCAGGGCCCGACCGAGGAGGAAATGGTTCTTCGCACGGGTAGGGTCCGAATCGATGAGCTGTCTCGCGACGGTCGCGGCGCTCGCCCAGTCCGCCTCCGCCGTCAGCAGCTGATAGCGCTCCGCCAGGATGCCGCCGACAGTGCGACATTCTCGTTCCGCTCGATCCAGCAGGTGTTTGGCCTCGTCGTGACGATTCGCGAGTCTGTAGTTTCTCGCTAATTCGATGAACCACGCTTCGGAGCCTTCCAGCGCAGCAGCTCCGTCACCGGTGAGCAGATCGATTGCTGCATCCCACTCCCGTTTACGGCGCAACGCGACCGCTTGGCTCAGAGTCTCCATCGACGCCCTATGCTGCTCAAACCGACCTCCGGAGTAGCGGCTCTCCGTCACTCCTTCTGATCGTAACAGCTTCACGAGTCGGG
>DXDC01000139.1 GCA_019115685.1 Candidatus Agrococcus pullicola | reverse complement strand
CGCACGAGACCGCATTTCGATCCGGTGCGCTCGGCAGCCGCATGGCGCAGCTGCTCGTCGTGGACTGCCTGTTCATCGGCATTGTGCAGCAGCACTACGACGCCTCGGTCGAGGCCCTGCGCACGACCTACAGCGCCGTGCAGTCCCGTGCATCAAGGAGCCCGGACTAGGGGTCACCCATACGCCCCGTTGCACACTGTTCTACCGCTCTGCCACCTTCTCGGTCGGTGGGCGACGACACGCCGCGAGAACGCGGTCTCACAGCCAGGCGACCGAGAAGTTGGCACCCCGGGCTCTAGTAGACACATTTGTCTACATGGATTAAGTTGGGAGCATGAATGATACAACCACTATCCGGGTCAGCCGCAGCACCCGCGACGCGCTCAACGACCTAGCAGCCAGACGCGGTGAGACGTTGACCGATACGGTCTCCCGCGCTGTGCGACTGCTCGAGCAGGAAGCCATCGGACGGCAGCTCTCCGCCCCGCTTCGCGATGATGAACTCACCTGGCTCGATGCTGACGCCGGGTGATGTCGTCGAGTTGAATCTCGGAACCCCCGCTGGATCCGAGGCTGGCCTGAGCAGACCCGCCATTGTCGTCACCGCCGAGCGAATCCTCCGGGGCGAACCGAACGTAATCCAGGTAGTCCCCCTGACTCGCACGATTCGCGACAGTGGTGCAGAAATCATCATCGACCCTGACGAACGCAACGGGCTCAGTACTGTCTCCGCTGCGCAGTGCCAGCACATCCGATCCGTCTCGACAACGCGGGTGAGTGCGCGGACCGGCAATGTGGGTCCCACCCTTCTTCAACAGGTTCGAGCGACTGTCGCGATCATCATCGACGCATGAACCATGACGGCGCTAACGCCGAACCAGCTCGACGAGCACCTCCGAGTGCGCCGTGTGCGGAAACATGTCGAACAGCTGCGCTCTGGCCGGCCGGAATCGCGGCATCGCCTCGATATCCCGCTGCAGCGACTTCGGATTGCAACTCGAATAGATGATTCGCCCCGCGCCCGAGTCGTTCAGCCAGGGCGCGAGCGAGGTGATGCCGCGCCGCGGCGGGTTCACGATCACGACATCCGGCACCGGCTCGCCGCGTGCTGCCATCTGCGTGGCGTCCCCGGCTACGAAGCGCGCATCCACACCGGCAGTCTCGGCGGCAAGCCGGGCGCCTGCGATGGCGTCCTCGCTGACTTCGACGCCGACGATGTCGAGCGATTCGCTACCACCGGCGCGAGCAGCTGCGTGCAGTGCGAACCCGCCGACACCGCAGAAGAGATCCCAGACGCTGCTCGGCGCGCCATCCAGCACCCACTCGGACGCTCGTGCGTAGAGTGCTCGCGTCACGCGCGTGTTGGTCTGGAAGAAACTCCTGTGCCCGAGCTGCAGCGTCACGGCACCGAGCCGCATGGGCAGCCGATGCTCGTCGCCGAGCCCGATCTCCCTGTCGCCCTCGAGCACGGCCTTGTGCTCTGGCTGAATGTTCGCGCTGACCGCCCGGATACCCGGCACAGCAGCCCGCAGCGCATCCAGCCCGCGTCGGATGCGGCCCAGCTGGGCTTCGCTCCGCATGACGAAGCGCAGGGCGAGTTCGGCATCCGGTGACACCGTCAGCAGCACGTGCTTCAGCTCGCCCTGCCGGCCCGGCACGCTGTACGGCGTCAGCCCGGTCTCGTTGATCCACCGGGACAGCGCCGGCAGCGCATCCAGCAGCGGCCGCTCGTGCAGTTCGCAACCGGTGAGATCCACGCCTTGCTGCTGCCGGTCGAGGATGCCGAGTGTCACGCGCCCCGTGCGGCCGGCGACGACCAGCTTCGCCTTGTTGCGGAAGTACGCCTCCTCGCTCGCCTGCGGCGCCAGCCATTCCGGCGCCCAGGGTGACAGCCACTGCTCGGCGCTGCGCTGCTTCGCGTTCAGCTGCTCGGCGTACGGCACCTGCAAGTGCGTGCACGAGCGGCAACGATCCGCCGAGAAGTACGCGCACTGCATGCTGCTATCGTACGCAGGCGCCGCGCTCGAAAAACGCCAAAACTGTCATAGGTGCCCGAAAGACTGACATGTGGTCAGTCGTTCGGAAAATCCGCGTCTTTGGGGAACTCCCTCAACGTCGTCCAGGCTCAGAATGCTCAGGCGGCGCCGTCGAACATGCTCGTGACCGAGCCGTCCTTGAACACCTCTGAGATCGCCGTCGCGAGCAGCGGCGCGACCGACAGCACCGTGAGCTTCTCGAAGCGCTGCTCCTCGCGCAGCGGCAGCGAGTCGGTGACGACGACCTCGTCGATGACCTCCGAGTTCAGGATTTCAGGAGCCGGATTCGAGAAGATCGCGTGCGTCGCCGCGACGACGACACCCGTCGCACCGTTCTTCTTCAGCGCCTCGGCCGCCTTCACGATCGTGCGACCGGTGTCGATCATGTCGTCGACGAGCAGGCAGACCCGCCCCTCGACGTTACCGACGATCTCGTGCACCGACACCTGGTTCGGGATGAGCGGG
>DXDC01000138.1 GCA_019115685.1 Candidatus Agrococcus pullicola | reverse complement strand
CGGCAAGCGACTTGCGCTGCCGAATGCGCGCATCCTGATCCACCAGCCCGCAACTTCGGATGCCGGCCGCGGCCAGGCGTCCGACATCGAGATCCAGGCCCGCGAGGTGCTCCGCATGCGCGAATGGCTCGAGCAGACGCTGTCCAACCACTCGAAGCACGACATCGAGCGCGTTTCGAACGATATCGAGCGCGACACCTTCCTGTCTGCTGAGGAAGCACTGGAGTACGGTCTGATCGATCAGGTGCTGACGAGCCGCAAGCAGGGCGCGATCGACGCCGGCTAGAGCACGACTCGAACAGCGAGCGCCGAGACACGGGAAACCTGTCTCGGCGCTTTCGTCTGCCGCGAAGAACTGACAAACCGACCGATGGTCACGAATCACTGACTCAGCTGTCAGTTTTTCATGATCTATCCGTATTTCGTGCGCACGTAGCTGCAGACGAGAACCGGTTTCAGCTTCTCTCGTATCTGCGGGCACGGTTTCGAATGCCGGCGAACCGGAACGGCGATGCGGTCACGCGCGACGTTTCCAGATCGGCTGCGCTCGGGTACTCGGCGCCGTGCAGCTCTCTGTAGTCGGCGATCTCGAGCGGCGCTCTCCCATCCAGCATCCTAGCCGCGCGCGCGGCATCCCGCCGCTCGTCGTAGCCGGGTTGCACGATACCGGTGAAGAACTCGCTGACGCTGCCGGAGCCGTAGCTGAAGAACCCCAGGCGATTGCCGGCCAAGCCCTTGTCGTGGTCCAGCAACGCCGCGAGCGCAGCATAGAGGGATGCCGTGTAGCTGTTGCCGAGGCGCCGGTTGTAGCGGGAGCCCATTTCGAGCCCCGTTTCCCTTCCCACCGATGCTTCGTTCTCGCTCAGTGCGGTGCTGAGCTGTGCTCCGGTGACTTCTGCGAGCCGCTGCTGCGCTTTCTTCGCCATCTTCGTGAATGGCTGATGATACAGAATTCGATCGATCTCGTCGATGCCGGGGCCGCCGCGTTCAGCTAGGTCGTTCCAGGCTCCTGTCAGGGCGTCCAGGTAGGCCGAGACCGAGAGTGCTCCGTCGACGATAGCCGTTGACGAGTCGTTCGGACGCCAGAAGTCATCGACGTCCGCTGTCGCAATGCCGTTCAACGGCTCGATCTCGACGAGTGCGGGGTCGGCCGCGACCAGCATCGCCACGGCTCCCGCTCCCTGTGTGGGTTCCGCAGCGGAGTCCAGATCATATCGGGCCACGTCGCTCGCGATGATGAGCACGCGCTCGCCGGGGTTTCTGCTGACGATGCCGATTGCGGACTGGAGCGCAGCGGTACCCGCGTAGCAGGCCTGCTTGAACTCGACGACGCGAACGCTGGAGGGGAGATTCAGCAGCGCGTGCGCAGAGACCCCCGCCGCTTTCGACTGGTCGACGCCGCTCTCGGTCGCGAACAGCAGCGTACGGATCCCCTCTGTGCCGTTGCGCTCGAGAATCGGCAGTGCCGCGGCAGCGCCCATGGTGACGATGTCTTCGTCGGGCGCGGGCACGCTCATTTCCGTCTGCCCCAGCCCGAGCACATATTTGGCAGGGTCGATGCTCTTGGATTCCGCAAGCCCGGTGAGGTCGACAACGTGATGTGCGGTCGCGAGCTCGAGGTCGTGAATGCCGATTGCGGTCATGCGTCGGCACCGCCTTTACGTTCCATGAGCAGGTGTGTGGCCATGAGTTCTCCCGGGTTGGTTTGTGCTGCGAGCAACGACAGTTCTCCGCACAGCACGGATGCAGCGATAAGGGCCGCGAGTCGCCGTGCGTTCGCGCCCGGTTCCCGCTCTTCGCGGCACCCGATGCGCTCGAGTGCCACATCCACGTGCGGAAGATCCTTGCCGTTGCCGACTGTACCCACGATAAGATTCGGCAGCGTGCAGGAGAAGTAAAGGCCGTCCTGCCGGTCTTCCGCGTAGGTGATGCCTTGCGAACCTTCGACGATGTTGGCGGCGTCCTGGCCGGTCGCCAGGTAGAAGGCGAGGAGCATGTTGGCGTAGTGCGCGTTCGCAGAGCGCAGGGCGCCCGCGATCGTACTGCCGACGAGATTCTTGCGGACTACGAGGTCCGTCATGCGCGATGCTGTCGTTCGAAGTCGCCGATCGACGACCTCGTGGGGGAGCAGCAGCTCGGCGACGACGTTCTTACCTCTTCCACGGATACCGTTGACGGCGGTCGCCTTCTTGTCGGAGCAGAAATTGCCGGAGATCGAGCCGTAGTCGAGGCCCAAACGCCAGGAGAGTATGCGCTCCATGAGGGCATCCGCGGCTTTCGTCGCCATATTGTGCCCCGAGGCATCGCCCGTCAGGAACTCGAAACGCACGAAGAGCAGGTTTCCGACGATCTCCGAATGCACCTCGATGAGCCTGCCGTGGCTGCTGCTACCGGACACGACCTCCTGCAGCTCTGCGAGGCGTTCATCGATAGTGCGTGCCGCGGCGGTCGCCGCGACGGCGTCCTCTGCGACGAACAGCGTGGAGCGCGTCATTCTCTCATCGACGACGACGGTGCGAATGCCGAGGGGCAGCTCACGCGATATGCTCGCGCCCCGCCCGACTGACGGCCAAAGCGGCGTCTCGTACGTTGCCAGCGGAACCGATACCTCCTCGTAAGGAGCGTCTCGGGCAATCGCGTCACCACTGACTCGTAGCGGACCGACCCAGCGGGTAGGAATCGCAGTCGTGGTCGATGCAGCTTCGTTCACAGCCTGTCCTTCTGGGTCACGTGCTGATGCGCGGACCCGTTCGTGGATCCAAGCTCCTAGTCTAGGCTCGCACCGCCTATCTCTCCACCAGCGAACCGTGTGCGGTCTCGATCACTCCTCGTTCGCCAGGCCCATACGGTGCGCGAGGATGACGGCCTGCACCCTGTCCCTCGCATCCAGCTTCGTAAGCACGCGGCCGACGTGCGTTTTCACCGTCGACTCGCTGACGAAGAGTTCTGCAGCGATTTCGGCATTCGTGAGTCCTCGAGCCATTGCGATGAAGACTTCCCTCTCCCGCTCCGTCAACTGTTCGAGCGCGGGTGACGCTGGATCTTCGGTGGGGAGATTCTTCCCGAACAGATCGAGCATCCTGCGGGTCACGCGCGGTGAGAGTACCGCTTCTCCCGCGTGCGCGGCTCGAATTGCGCCCGTTAACTCCTGCGGATGGGCGTCTTTCAGTAGGAATCCGCTCGCGCCGGCGCGCACGGCAGCGAAGGCGTACTCGTCCAGATCGAACGTCGTGAGAACAACAACGCGGACGGAAGGGAAGCGCTCGATGATTCGCTCGGTCGCCTCGATGCCGTCCATAACGGGCATGCGAACGTCCATGAGCACGACGTCGGGGTGCTCGCCGGCGACCATGCGCAGGCCCTCCTCGCCGTTCTCCGCTTCTCCGACGACGTGAATGTCGGGCTCCGCATCCAGCACCATCCGAAATCCCATCCGGATCAGCTGCTGGTCGTCAACCAGCAGCACGCGAATCTGTTCACTCACTCGGTCGCTCCTTCGGAAAGTCTGCAGTTATCAGCCATGTATTGGCAGGACCGGGCCCGGCGTTGAATGTGCCTCCTAGCGCGGCGATTCGCTCGGCGAGCCCTTGCAGGCCCACCCCTGAACCCCGCGACCCGGCTTGCGACCCGGCTGCGTCGTTCTCGACACGGACGCGGATGCGATCGCCGGAATAGTCCGTTTCGACTCGAACGAACGATGCGTTCCTGCTGTAGCGCATCGCATTCGTCAGCCCCTCTTGCACGAGACGAAGCACGGCCAGCCGCTGCACGTCATCGCCGCTCGGAACCCCTGTGACGGTGAGCGATGCCGGAACTCCCGCGGAACGCGCCGTTGCGATCACATCCTCAGGTTTGAGATCGACCAGGGGTTCGCGCGGAGCACCGGCCCCATCGGTGCTCTCCTCTGAACGCAGCACCCCGAGCATGACACGCATCTGCCCCAGCGCATCCCGGGCAGTGTCGGCTATCGCACGGTTGGCACGCCGCGTTTGCTCGAGGTCAGAACTTGCGTGCGCTCCTTCCGCAAGCGTCACGACGACTGCGAGGGAGTGCGAGACGATGTCGTGCATCTCCCGTGCGATCCGAGTCCGTTCGGCGGCGGATGCGAGCTGCGCTTGCTGATCCCGCTCCTTCGCAAGTTGACGCGAGCGGTCGATGAGCGCCTCAACGTACCGTTTCCGGCTGCCGACGTTGACGCCGATCAGGGCCGCGATCAGGAGGAGTACGGAGATGCCTACAATGAGCGAGACGGCGTCGCTCAGTTCGAACGGGCTCGTGAACATCCACGTGACCGATACGAGGACGGTCGCCGATACTGCGGTCACGAGCCCCCACATCGCGGCCCGGTTGCTGCGGTACACAGCGATCGAGTACAGGGCGATGGCGGGCGCTATGCCAGTGATAGCGGAGGAGAACAGGGGGTCGAATACGATGACAGGGGAGAACGCGATGATGAACACCGCGAGTGGATACCGCCGCCGCCAGAGCAGCGCTATCGACGTGACTAGGGCGAGTGTCCATCCGATAGTTGCCGACAGCGGACCCGAAGGCGTCTCTGCGTTGAGGAGCAGATAGGTCGGCAGGCCGAGCACGAGCGTCAGCAGCACGAGCAGCACGTCCGCGAGCCGGGGATGCCGAGCCCAGAATCGCCGGATCATCCCCGGCGGCCGCGGAAGGCGCAGGTCCTCCTCGGCAGCGTCGCCACCGGGGAGGTCCCGCGTCTTCGAATGCATGGCTCGACTCTACGCGTCGCGAGACTTCACGACCGCGGCGCCACCGATAATGGCGGCGGCCGTCCAAGCGATGAGCGTCAGCAGCGCGGGCCATGTTTCGAGCAGCGTGCCACTCATCGGCTCTCCCATGAACAATGACTGTCCGGCGTTCGACGGCAGATAGGCGGCAAGGTCGAAGACCCACTCGAAGTCCGGAGTCGCCGGGAAGAACAGCACGATGACGGGAGCGACGAACACGAGGCCGATGCCCATTGCGAGCGCACCGGGTCCGTTGCGGATGATGTAGCCGAGGCCGGCTCCCATGATCGCGATCAGCGCCAGGTAGAGCGCCGCTCCGAGCAGCGGCATAACGGACGTATCCGGATCCGTAAGATCAACGCCGCCGTCTGTCAGGATGGGTGCCGTTACGAGCGCTGCCAGCGCGAACACGACAAGGCTGAACAAGAACAGTGTGCCGCCTACGACGAGAGCCTTGGCGAGCATGGACGGCAGGCGGCGAGGTTCCGCGGTCAGCGTCGACCGGATCATGCCTGTCGAGTACTCTCCCGTGACGTTGATCGTGCCGATGATGACGGCGAGCAGCTGGGTGAGCACGGTCGCGAAGACGATCACCATCACGGCGGTCTGATTGACAGCGGCAGCGTCCGAGGCTTGTTCCTCGTCGCCGAAACTCGCGATCGCCGAGGCCTGCAGGAGGCTGAGCCCCACCGAGACCGCCGCCACGAGCGCGAGCGACCACCACGTGGATCGCAGGGTCGTGAACTTGATCCATTCGGCGCGAACCAGTCGCGGGAAGTTGACGCTGCCGCGAACGGGCTCGGATGTCTTTGTTCGCTCCGACACGCGCTGGTCCTGCTTGGTCTTCTGTACGGTTGCGGTGTTCATCAGATGTCCTTCGTCTTGTACTCGACTTCGTCACCCGTGAGGCGCAGGTAGGCGTCCTCCAGGGTCCCGGTGCTCGGGGTGAGTTCATGCAGCGGGATGCGGTGTTCAGCAGCGAGGTCGCCGATGGTCGCAGCCGTCAGCCCGGTCACCTCGAGTAGATCATCGGAAGATCGCGTGACGCTGACGTCGTCCCTCGCGACTCGTTCGGCCAGTTCGCTCGCTTTCGGTGAGCGCACCGTTACCTTCATGCTCGTCCACTGCTCGACGATTTCGGGCAGGGGAGCGTCCGCGAGCACTCGCCCGCGTCCGAGGACGATCAAGTGATCCGCGGTCATCGACATCTCGCTCATGAGATGGCTGGAGAGCAGCACGGTCTTGCCTTCCGAGGCCGCGTGCCGCACGAAACGGCGCACCCACATGACGCCTTCGGGGTCGAGCCCGTTGACGGGTTCGTCGAGAATCAGTGTGTGGGGATCGCCGAGCAGTGCCGCGGCGATGCCCAGCCGCTGACCCATGCCCAGCGAGAACCCGCCGGCGCGTTTCTTAGCCACGCTGCCGAGGCCCGTGATCTCGATGACCTCGTCCACACGGGTGCGCGGAATACCGTGCGTCGCGGCCATCGCACGCAGGTGATCCCTCGCGGTGCGCCCCGTGTGCACGGCCTTGGCGTCCAGGAGCACACCGACTTCCGTGAGCGGGGAGGAGAGGCGACGGTAATCGCGGCCATCGACGGTCACGCGTCCCGCGGAGGGCCGGTCGAGTCCGACGATCATGCGCATGGTCGTGGATTTCCCCGCGCCGTTGGGCCCGAGGAAACCGGTCACCTTGCCGGGGGCGACGGTGAAGCTGACATCTGTTACGGCGCGCTTGGCGCCGAATGTCTTACTGAGGTGCTCTGCAACGATCATGATTCGAAGCTACGGGTGTTCGCAACCGCTGCGCATCCTGCTGGAGGATGGTCGTGATACATCGCCCGTGGTACTCGGGTACCACCGTGTGTAGATTCGGTTGAAGAGGTATCCGGGAACGAAGGGCCTCACGATCCGTTCATTTCGACCAAAGGGACTCATGGAGATTGTCTGCAAGCCGATCGGGCACGTCTCGAGCTCTCGTCGTGAACTGCGAGACGACGACTGGGATAGGGAGAGCTCGACGATAGCCCTGGACGCAGGGGTGTTCTCGAGTGATGCACTCCTCGGTCTCGAGGATTTCAGTCACGTCGAGATTCTGTTCCACTTCGATCGGGTTCCGACCGATGCGATCACCACTGCTGCACGGCACCCGCGCGGCAACAAGGACTGGCCGAAGTCCGGAATCTTCGCCCAGCGCGGGAAGAACCGTCCGAACAGAATCGGCAGCACGGTCGCCCGGCTCGTCGCCGTGGACGGGCTGACGTTGGAAGTCCGTGGGCTGGATGCGGTCGACGGCACGCCTGTTTTGGACATCAAGCCGTACATGCTCGAATTCGCCCCGCGGGGCGCTGTACGGCAACCGCAGTGGGCGACCGAGCTGATGCAGGGGTACTGGTCTTCATAGCCTCCGGGAATCCGGCGCTGCGAAGCCGATGCAGACCCATCTCACGTCGATTCCAGTTGCAGTGTGCGGCCGGCCCAGTTGCTCCTCAGCCAGCGATCGTGACTGGCGATGACGACGGTGCCAGGGTAGTCGGCGAGCGATTCCTCCAGCTGAGTCACGAGCAGGAGCGAGAGGTGATTCGTGGGCTCATCGAGCAGAAGAACATCCGGCATTTCTGCCAGCACGATCGCGAGGGCGAGCCGCTGCACTTGACCGCGGCTCACGGAATCCAGCGGGCGCTGGAGATCACGAGGGGCGAACAGGCCGAACGCCGTGAGCGGCACCGCCGTCGCGCGACCGCTTCCCACGGCATCCTCGTATGCGCGAACCAGCGTACGCGATGGTCCGCGATCGTGCGGGTCAGGGATGTCGGCGTGCTGTGTCAGCAGCCCGATGCGGAGGCCGCGTGCTCGCTGCACGGACCCGGAGGTGGGCTCGAGCGCGCCCGCGAGCACCTGGAGTAGCGTCGACTTGCCCGTCCCATTACTGCCCGTCACGAGCCACTGCTCTCCCTGCCGTATCGACAGCGATGTTCTTTCCAGGCGACCGGCAAGGGCGATTTGCGCGGCATCGATGACGGTTCGAGCCGATGTCATCGATCTCGCAGGCAGCGGGATGCCCGCGAAGCTGAGCTCCCGAGGCGGCTTCCGAATCTGTCGTTCTTCGAGTTCCTCGAGCCGTGAGCGAGTGTCTCCGACGCGCCGGGCCACCACCTTGGCATTCCGGTCGGCGTAAAACTTCTTGGCGGACCTCGCCTCCGTTCGAGGGCCTCGCTCCGGTCTGCCAACGGTCTGCGATTCGCTGACGGAAGCACGCAGCTTCTTCAACTTGGCCTGTTCATCGGCGAATTGCTGCTCCCAGCGAGCGAGCGCGTCCTTCCGGGCCTGCAAGTAGTCGGTGTACGTGCCCGTGAACCTCGTGACGCCGATGCCCGAACCGTCTCCGTCTTGAACCAGGTCGCCCGAATCGGCAT
>DXDC01000137.1 GCA_019115685.1 Candidatus Agrococcus pullicola | reverse complement strand
CCGAACAGTCCGGCGGCGTGGTTGCCGCTCATCACCACAGGAGTCAGGCATGCCGAGAGGATCAGGAGGACTGCGCCGACGAAGCCGATGCCGGTATGGAGCCTGCCGATCACTGCGCTGGCCCGACCTGCGAGCGAGAACCCGACCATGGCGAGCGCAAGGAACGTGCCGTTCAGACCGAAGAGAGCCTCATGGAGGTTCCAGAGCAGATCGGCGCCCTCATGCTCACCGGCTCGCGCCATTGCCAGTCGAATACCGATCACGATGGTGAACGTGACGTTCTGTGCCAGCACTCCCCCGAACCCTACGAGCGCCCAGGGCTGGCTCGACGTACCACCGACGCGTGCCAGCACTCCCGCTGCGAACAGCGTCGAGAAGACCCACGCCAGCGGCATGACCGAGCCCGCCCACAGCATCAGTGCGGAACTGTCGTAGAAGTTCACCGCCTCGGCGGTGCCAGCGCCTGGGGTCGGTGCACCCGCCGGAACGAGGATGGCATTGAGCCCAGCGATCAGCGCCGCAAAGCCGATAGCTGAAGCACCGGACAGCGTCGAGGACGAGGGACCGAGCACGCCGCTCAGCGCAGTCATGCGCATCGAACGGGCTTGGCCAGCAAGGGCAACGCCTGCATGTGGTGCGCGCGCAGGACCCTGCGGACGCGCGTGTGAAAGCTGGGCCGGAGGAGCATTCCGAGCAAGAACCGCCGCGCACCGCCGGGCACGCGGACGTAGTTCACGAAGGCGTACGGCGCAGCCTCCTGGTCGTCGGGCTCCAGCAGTGTGGCGTTATCGACGCCGAGCTTGTCCGGGAACCACCCTGCCACCTGCTCGAACCCCGCCATGGCCGCATCGGACCGTTGTGCGACGAAGTGGTTGAACAGGAAGGTCGCGTCGTGAGTCCGATCGGTGTCGCCGATGCGCCGTGAGTTCCGCGCAGCCATCGTGAAGTCCGGAGCAAGATCTCGAACCTTCGCGACTTCCCTCGCGAGCTCCTGCTGCGAGTGCACTCTGACCAGCATCAGGACGTCGTAGCGCGGAGTGCCGGGAATCGGTGGCATCACCTCCGTCTCGAAAACGGTCGCAGAGCTCGTCCCTGCACGCCCTTGCGCCGCTCTGGCGTACTCGCAGCATCGTGCGATCACCCGTGCCCGCTCGTCGCTGCGCCGGACGATTGGCAGCCGCAGGGGAGGATCGACCGTCCACCCGGCATAAAGGAAGCGGTCTCCGCTCGGCTCATCGAAAGCGAGCCGAGCACCGCTGCTCGATCCGGCAGGTTCCATCACCAGCTCCTCTTGTCCACACGGGACGCAGCTCCCACGGCGGGTCCGCCGCCAAGAAACTAATCGATCGTTCTATTATGTGTCAACCGCCACATCCACCTGCCGAGGAGGCTCGCTCGTGAACAGAACCGACGACGGCGCACCCGCCCGGCGTCGACCAGGTCGCCCCCGTAAGGCTCAAGCTGGCAACACCAAGGAGGAACTCACGCGAGCGGCAGTGCGCCTCTTCTCGCGGTACGGCTTCGAGGGCACGTCGATACGTGCTATCGCACGGGAGGTGGGACTCAGCGAGAGCGTGCTCTACGCCCACTTCGAGAACAAGCGGGCCATCTTCGATGCGGTCATCGCCCGGTACGGGCCGCAGGACTCAGCACGAGCACTCGACGGGGTCGACCACGAGCTGGCGGACACCGATCCCCCGCAGTTCCTCACCCAGCTGGTCGGAGCCTTCCTCGACGACTGGGATCGGGACGAGGCCCGAACGCTGATCAGCCTGGTGACACGCGCTGGGCTCCTGCACAGCGAATCGCTTCGCGCTGCACTGACCGGGACCTCCGACTACGCCACGACACTGTTCTCCACGTGGCTCGGTGACGGCTGGATCCCCGAGCACCTCGGCCCCGCCGACCGGCTTGCATACTCGTTCACCGGGCCGATCGGCCTCGCTCGCGTGCTCCACCTGCACGCGGATGCGGACTCCGCCGAGCGGGCGCAGGCTCGTTCCGACGTACTCCGGCACGTCGAGCTGTTCGCAGCGGCCGTCTTCCGGGACCACGGCGAGCGTCCGTGACGCACCGCCCGCCGAGACGTTGAAGCGGAACTCTTCGGCTCGACGAAGCCACGCCACCAGCTGCCGCTCACCAGCACGTCTAGACGTTGAAACGGAACTACCTGCCGCGTTCCGTCACAGAATCATCTTTCCCGGCCGCGGTCATGCGTTGAGTCCTGAGTGCTGAACCGGTACCGTGAACCGAGCGCGACCGAGGCGCAGCTGGAGAGTCCGGGAAGGGCGAAGCCCACTCGTTCATCGATCATGAATGAACTCGAGAACCCCAGGAAGCGTGCGAAGCATCTCGTACGCCAGCACCGAGCCAGTCTGTACCCGGTGGCTGCACGCCTGCGTCAGTCGTTGCCTCGGTTTGCCGGCATGACTGATCGCGAGGTGCTCGCAGCGGAATTCGCACTTCACGACGCGCAAGAGGTCGTCGCATCCGAACTCGGGTTCAGGTCCTGGTCCGAACTGAAGGAGAACCCACCCGTGTCTGTCACCGATACGTCCTCACACCGGCTTCAGCGAGCGAGCGCACAGCTGTTCGTGACCGATTTCGCGCGAGCGAT
>DXDC01000136.1 GCA_019115685.1 Candidatus Agrococcus pullicola | reverse complement strand
TTGACTCGGACCGACCCCGCTCAAGCGTCTTCGCTGCGCCGAGCGGCCTAGTCCGCCACGTGAGGCATCTGCATCGTGATCCACTTACCGGCCTGCACGAAGATGCCGCGGCCGACCGGATACTCGTTGCGCTTCACCCGCGGGAACGGCACTTTGAACATGGTGTCGCCGTCATGGGTGTCCGGCATGAGAATGATGCCCTGTCTCCCCTGCTTGAGCTCTCCGATGACACCGGCGCTCGTCGTCATGCGCGAGATGTCACCGTCGCCGAAGAGCACGTGGTCGCTCTTATTGACCGCTTGCAGCATCCCGCGGAGGGCGCGATCCGCACCGCTGTCGGCGAACTGCGGCGCATCCTCCATGAAGATCGCGATACGACCGGGCAGCGATTCGTCCACGAGGATCTCGGCGAGTTCTGTCGCGAGCTCTTTCGCATCGTCGTCCCGCGTCGCGCTCCGCACCCAGGGGCGGTAGTCCTTCAGCACGGAGCGGCGGCCGCCGAAGTGGAACATCTTGACTTCCGGGTCGAAACGCTCCATGGCGTTGATGAGCGCCTTCATCGCTGTTGTGCGACCAGACTGCGGCGGGCCGGTCACGACGAACGTGCCGAACGCATCGAAACCGCGCGGCGCGAGCGTATCCTCCGCGACACCCCAGACGGGGAATCCCTCTACAGAATCCGGCATCTTCGCCACATCGATCTTGGTCGGCAGCGCACCGATCTCCGCGATCGGTTGCGCGCCGCGAGCGATGAGCTCCTCGGCCAGCTTGTCCATGGCCTTCGACTGTTCGGCGACATTGGGGGTGCCGGTGATGACGGCCATCTGCACCTCGGCGCCATCGACGATCGCGCGTCCGGGGGGAGACTGCTCGTTCAGGACGTCGCGGGGCACGTTCAGCAGTGTGTAGCCCGTCTCTTCCGACAGCCGCAGGATCACGCGACGGGACACGTTCGACGCGACGCTCGACGAGATGGATCCGCCTCTGTCGACCGTGAGCACCGCGTGGACACCGAGCGGTCGCCCCTCCCCGAGGATCCGCATGAAGTTCGCGTAGTACGGGGCTCTCGCCGCCGTGATCTCCCAGCCGTTCTTGAACTCCGGGAAGTTGTCGATGAGCACGATGATGCGGGTCATCTTCGGGTCGGCCAGTTCACGATACTCGGTCAGGTTCGACGCGTCGACCTCGCCGAACAGCCGCGATCTTCTGTCGAGCTCGCGGCCGAGCGACCGAAGCACGCGCTGCACGCGCTCCGCGTCATCGCCGTCGATGATCGAGCCGACCTGCGGCAGCCGCTCGGCCGAGCGCAGCGCGCCGGAGGCGAAGTCGAGCCCGTAGACCTCCGAAGCTCCCTGCTCCGGGTTCAGCCCCGCGGCGATGGCGATGGATTTCAGCACCGTGGTTTTACCCGAGCCGGAGGTGCCGTAGACGAGCAGCGAGCCGTCGCGATCGGGCCGGAAGTAGACGGGCGACTGCTGCTGCCGTTCCGGGATGTCCGCGAGCCCGAGGACGATGTTGCTGTCATTGGTTTCGGCCAGACGGGGATCTTCGAGCGCGATAGTCTGTTCGAGGTCATCGAGCCAGGGCCTGCGCGGCAGCGGAATCTTCGCTTTATCGGCCGCCTTGATCACGGTTTGCACAATGCGCTTCT
This sequence comes from Candidatus Agrococcus pullicola, assembly GCA_019115685.1. Lineage (GTDB taxonomy): Bacteria > Actinomycetota > Actinomycetes > Actinomycetales > Microbacteriaceae > Agrococcus > Agrococcus pullicola. The sequence goes on along the minus strand of DXDC01000136.1, from coordinate 1,400 downwards.
GGTCGTTCGGCCCCATCTCCTCATCCGTCAGCTCGACCTCCGGCGCCTTGTCGGCCTCCCACTGCAGTGTCGAGCCGAACCGCAGTTCCGCCACCCGCACATCGGCCGTGACCTCTTCGTCCGTCGTCCAGCCACCGGCGTAGGCAGACTGGAACGGCACGAGTCGACCCGGCCCGGTCTTCGCGATACCGCGACCGGGAATGGACGGGCTGAAGCCGGCGGCAACGGGGTCGTCGACGACGTCTTTGGAATCGGATTCGTCAGCCATCCGGAGGGCGACACGCAGGTTGGTGTTGGCACGCAGATTGTCCTTGATGACGCCGGCCGGGCGCTGCGTCGCCATGATCAGGTGGATGCCGAGCGAACGGCCGCGCTGCGCGATGTCCACGACACCGTCGACGAACTCGGGCACCTCGCCGGCGAGCGCCGCGAACTCATCGATGACGAGCACGAGAGCGGGAGGCGTCTCGGGGTCCTGTCGCTTTTCGAGCTCGAGCAGATCCTTGGCCTTCTTGCGATTGAACAGGTGCTCGCGGTGATGCAGTTCTGCCCGCAGCGACGTCAGCGCTCGGCGCACCAGATGGGGAGAGAGGTCGGTGACGAGCCCGACGCAGTGCGGCAGCTCGACGCAGTCCGCGAACGCCGATCCTCCCTTGTAGTCGACGAACAGGAAGGTCACGCGGTCGGGGCTGTGCGCTGCCGCCATCCCCAGCACCCAGGCCTGCAGGAACTCCGACTTTCCGGCCCCCGTCGTGCCACCGACCAGCGCGTGCGGACCCTGCGTGCGCAGGTCGAGGGTCATGACATCGGATGACCCCTGCCCTATGATGGCCCGCAGGTCTCCGGCCTTCTTGAGTCGCGGCATCTCGCGGCCGGATCTATCGATGATCGAATTGCTTTCGCGCCATCGCTCGACGACCGCACCGGGGTCCTCCGCGATCTCCTGACCCGTCAGTGACAGGAACATCACCGCATTCGGGATGTCTGAGGCGTCCTCGATCACCGTCGATGAGTCGACGACGGGAGCGAGTCGCTTCGCCAGCATTGTCATGTAGCGGTTGGAGACACCCTCGACCTTGACCCCCTCGTGCAGCTCGCCAGCGCGCACGATCCCGACGGTAGCCTGCTGCAGGCCGGCGCTCACGTCGATGAAGCTGCGGCAGGCCGCGGGAAGCGCCTCGACCGTTGGGGCTACGAACAGCGCGAACACGCCGACCTCGGAACCGCGTTCAAGGATCTGCGTCAGACGCGGTCTATCGACGTCGGGATTGCCCGCAACGATCAGCACGATCGCAGTGTTGCCCTTGAAGGTGACATCGCTGAGCGCACGGTCGATGTCGGAACCGAAGTCCATCGGGTTCCAGTCGTCCTTGAACGGCTTCATTCTGCCGTTGCCGCCC
>DXDC01000135.1 GCA_019115685.1 Candidatus Agrococcus pullicola | reverse complement strand
TAAGGTGAAACCAGAACCCACGAAGGGAAACGGACCGAGGAGGTTGCCGTGACCGATGCACCAGCAGCGAACCCAGAGAAACTGGTCGATTCGCTCTTGCAGACCAGTTTCGTATGGCTGTTGATACGGGGGATTCTCGCCGTGATCTTCGGCGTGATCATGTTCCTTCCGGCGTTCGGCGCAGCTGTTCTGGCAGTGTTCGTCGCGATCACGATCGGGGTGTGGCTGCTATTCGACGGCGTCGCCTCGATCGTCATCGCCATGCGGCAGCGAAAGAGCGGCGTGCGCGGCTGGGGCTGGACGCTCGCCGGCGGCGTCGTGAGCCTGCTCGCGGGTCTTGTCGCGGTTATCTTCCCCGCCGCAACGGGAGCCCTGGTCGGGCTGTTCGTGCTGTGGGCACTGGCGTTCGGGCTGATTCTGCGTGGCGTGCTCGAGCTCGGCAGTCGCGGCAGCGGGTGGGGAACTTGGTTCGGCATCCTGCACGTCCTGTTCGGCATCGTCTTGACGGTCGCGATCATCTGGTCGCCCGGTTCCGCTCTGCTCGCACTCGTGTGGATCGCCGGTGTCTACGGCATCGCATTCGGCGGGGTCATGATCTTCATCGCGTTCCAGATGCGCAAACTGCGAAAGGAAGCGGCGTGACAACGCAACCCCGAGACAAGACCGGCGCGGCCGTCGACGTCGCGCTCGACCGCGAGCGAGCCATCCCGGCGTTCACCGTCGCACTCGAAGGTTCGACGCTCGCGGGCCGAGCCGACTTCGTGGATTCGCCGGTTGCAGAGAACGAGCGGATCTTCTTCCACACGGAAGTCGACGAACAGTTCGGCGGTCGCGGTCTCGCGGGCATCCTGCTGCGTGAGGCGCTCGCCGACAGCATTGCGAGCAAGCTCACGGTCGTGCCGGTCTGTCCGCTCTTCGCTGCGCATCTGCAGAAGCACGGTGACGCATTTACCGCCGAGGGAGGAGCCTTCCGCGACGCAACGGACGACGACATGGCGGTGGTCAGAGCGGCGGTGCGTGCCGCTCGCTAGCAGCGAAACCGGGACGGTGCCCCGAAATCAGCAGAAGAGGAGTAGCCTGTCTGAGGCTGCGTCGTGACGCAGCCTCAGAGCTAGGTGAAGGTGGGCATGAGCCAGAGTACGTCGTTCTCCGCGGAACAGCGGCGGCTTCTCCCCGTACTCCTCATCCCGGCATTTATGACGCTGCTCGCAGTGTCGAGCGTGAACGTGACGCTGCCGGCACTCGACGCATCGTTGAATGCCGGCCCGAGCGGTCTCCAGTGGGTGATCTCGGGCTACGCGCTGACCTTCGGAGTCATCCTGGTCGCCGCGGGCAGAGCCGGCGACGTATTCGGACGCGGTCGGCTCTTTCTCCTGGGCTTGGCCGTATTCGGCCTCGGTTCACTGCTCTCGGGCTTCGCCCCAGACATCATCACGCTGAATCTCGCGCGCGTGCTGATGGGTATCGGCTCCGGCCTGCTGAACCCGCAGGTGACGGGCATCATCCAGCAGTACTATCGCGGTGTCCAGCGAGGCAAGGCGTTCGGGCTCTTCGGCGGCGTCATCGGTGTCTCGGTGGCTATCGGCCCCGTGCTCGCGGGCGCGCTCATCGCGCTCTTCGGCGACGAGTGGGGTTGGCGCGCCTCCTTCCTGGTCAACGTCCCCATCGCGGCGTTCGCGATCGTCTCGGCATGGCGCATGCTGCCCGATTCAGCGTGGCGCGGTGTCTCGGCGGACGACCCGTCGTCGACGGCGCCCATCCCGGTGCAGAACGGGAGGCCCGTGGGCGAGCGCAAGTCTCGCGCCGACTTCGACCCCGTCGGTATGCTGCTGCTCACCGCCGGGATTCTGCTCGTGATGTTCCCGTTCGTGGAAGGGCAGCTCGGAGCCTGGGTCTGGTCGCTACTGGCTGGCGGTATCGCGCTGATCACGGTCTGGGTGCTGTGGGAGCGTCGATACAAACGCCGCGGACGTGTACCGATGGTGGACATGCAGTTGTTCAGGACGCGCTCCTTCGCCTCGGGCTCGGTCATCATCGCGCTCTATTTCCTTGGATTCTCGAGTGTGTGGGTACTCGTCGCGCAGTACATGCAGGTCGGCCTCGGCCACGAAGCGATCGCGGCCGGCCTGATCGGTCTGCCGGCGGCGCTCGCGGGTGCCGTTGTCGCTCCCATTGCGGGTCGTTACGTCGTCGCGGTCGGCCGCAAGATGGTGCTGTGGGGCATGCTGATCGGCGTCGCCGGTCTCTTCGGCTGCATTTTCGTCGTGTTCTTGCACGAGACGGCGGGTGGTAGCGAGTGGTGGTTGCTGCTGACGCTCGGCCTCCTGGGGGTCGGCCAGGGCTTCGTGGTCTCGCCAAATCAGACCCTCACGCTCGCGGATGTTCCCGTGCAGTACGCGGGTGCAGCCGGCGGCATCCTGCAGACGGGCCAGCGACTCGGCACATCCATCGGCATCGTGGCGATAACGGGTCTCGCTTTCAGTGTCGTGGCTCAGCGGGGCTGGGACGAAGCTTTCATCTACGGGTTCGTCGCGATCAGCGCGATCGCTCTCGTCGCCGCGGCCATCGCGGCGTTCGATCTGCTGCAGACCCGCAGGGAGCGGACGCGCGCTGCTGTGGGGCAGTAGACGGCAGGGCGCCGCTTCACTGCAATACGGATGGGGACGACCCGAAGACCACCTCGCTCGCCTCCCGAGCACCCGCCGGAAGCACGCTCGGGCTTTCTATGTGCACGGCTCCGCTCGGCAGGATCCCCGCCCCTCCGAAACGCTCCATGACGAGCCACTGGGCGACGCGGTCCTCGCCGATGTGATCGGGGTCGAGTAGTGGCCAGAAGGCGAATCCTCCTGCGTCGAGCAGCGCTGCTCTGTCGAACAGCACGCAACCACCGACCCAGGCGACGCGGTACGGGAGAGCACTGTCGTCGAGCAACTCGAGTCGTTCCGCCAGGTGCGCGACGTTGGCGGCGTTGTGCAGGATCCATCGCCCGACAGCGGCGTCGCCCGGGCGGATGCGCTCCGACAGGACGGTCGACTCCGGCCACGGCTCGAAGACGCCGAAATCGCGAGGGCACGGGCGCGGCAGGTGAGACAACCCCTGCGGGGCGTACCCCACGAAGCCGCAGTCGAGTCGTGTCAGCGCGTCCGAGAGCCGTTCGAATGCACCGGGCTCGAGCCATACGTCGTCGTCGAGGAAGAGCACACGCGGCGCAGTGGCGAGATCGAGCAGGAACTGGCGGTGCTCGGCCAAGCCGGCCCGCGGGAGATGTCGATGCAGCTCGACCCGGCGCCCCTGCGCACGGAGCACGCGCACCATCGCCCGAACAGACGGTGACCGGGTTACGCCGTTGCCGGACTGGTCGCCGATGATGACGGAGAAGCGCGGGTCGTCTTGCGCTGCGAGGCCCGCGAGTGTGACGGCGAGTTCGGCCCCGTTTCTCGCCGTAGGAATGAGCACGTCGACATCCGCTTCGACCGCGGCCCGGGTGGATGCCCACCGCGCGCTGCCTCGCCGACTCGTGCCCATGCCGCATCACCCCGTTCGGCGCCGAGGACGCTGATCGACTGCCCTCGTACCGGCTCCCTCTTTGGATTCGTGGCTGCGTGTGACGGGGCCATCATTGTACTCGCCGAGCGGAGTTGCGTCGAGGCGCGGTCGCGCGGAGAGTCAATGGATTTCGTGTCAAGCCCCCTGACAAATCAACCCCGGTTTTGCGACCATGGAGCCAACACGAGAGGGGCTGATGCAGCATGGCGAACATCTGGAACCAAAACGAAGAGCTCGACGAAGACGAGGAACTGGTCGTCACCGATCACCGGGATACGACGGCTCCATTCGAGGAATCGTTGGATGAGAATGCCCCGGAAGAGGAGATACCGCTGGAGGAAGCTCGTGCGCTCGAAGACTCGGATCAACAGAATGCCACGACGCCGCCAGAAGATCGCCGTGGCGGGGGAGATGAAGCGGGGCATGAGCACCCTGCGGACAATAGGAGGACGTCATGACGGATCAGCCGCAGATCAAGGACGAAGAACTCTACGAGCGACTTCGCAAGGAAGGCGCCTCGAAAGAGAAGGCCGCTCGTATCGCCAACGCGGCGGCGGTTGAAGGGCGGGCCGAAGTGGGCAAGCGCGGCGGCGAAGCCGAAGACTACGAGGATCGAACGGTTGCAGAGCTGCGGGAGCGTGCGCGTGAACTCGACATCGTCGGCTATTCAGACCTGCGCAAAGAAGAACTCATCGAAGAACTCCGCAACCACTGACAGCAGTTATCGCGGATAGCGGAACGCGGGGCCCGGTTATCGGTTCGCCAAATAGCGTTCCGCTTCCTCTTCGGTGATGACGACCATGCCTCGTGGGGTATTCGACAGTTCGTGCAGCACCGAAACCCACTGCTCATTGAGTTCGGGGGAACGACTGCCTACGAACCGAAACATCAGTGGAATGCTCGGCGAAAGCCAGAGGGACATGCGTCCGCTGCCCTGCTCGGCCGAGTTAGACCAGTTGAGCAGGAAACTCTCCTGTCGCCGCAACTTCATGCTGATCGCGACTTTGAGGTGGGTGAGTGTGCGGTCCTCGAACTCGTACTCCTGTGATCCCGCGTATGTGAGGTAGCCCATGGGGACATCGTGACAGGTTCAGGCTGAAACGGGAAGTGCACCCGGGTCTCGCATGTTCGCCGCCGGGCGATAAGCGGAGGCAATGCCGGGATCAATCTGCGCGGATCAACGTTGCGACGCGCTCCGCGCATCCCCACGACATCGAGACGCCCGCTCCTCCGTGCCCGTAGCAGGCGATCGTAGGCGATGCGGTATCCGTGAGCCATTCGATGCGGGGTTCCGACCTGCCCGGCCGAAGTCCGACGCCGCGGGAAACGATCGGGAGCCCCCGAAGCTCCGGCAGTGCCGCCGTCACGCGTTCGAGAATCGCGGCTTCGATATCGGGGTCATGCTCCGCGCTGGCATTGCCGGCGTCGTCGGTGCCACCGCAGACGATGTCGTCGAAGCGCGGAATCACGTACGTGAGCCCTCCCGGCGCATCGTCGTCGACGTACCAGTCCGTCAAACCCGGATTCTCGAGGCGCACGATCTGGCCCCTGCGCGGGATGATCGGTTCGGCATCCCGCACGAGATCGGGGGAGCGCAGCCCGGCGGCGACGACCGTGACGTCGGCTTCGACGCTGTCGAGATCGCTGATGCGCCGGCGTTCGAAGCGTACGCCGAGTTGCTCCACGATCGCGCGAAGCCACCCGAGATACTTGCTCATGTCGATTACGGGGACCGTGACCCGGAAGCCGCCCAGAG
>DXDC01000134.1 GCA_019115685.1 Candidatus Agrococcus pullicola | reverse complement strand
GCCGTGACGGGAATCGCGATACTCGCGCTGTGTTCCTGGTTCGACGGCTACTGCAGAGCTCTCGTGCCGATCTGCGGGGCGGAGTACCTTGCTGCGCGCATCCCCGTGCTTGTAGAAGCGCGCCATGAGGTGACTCGACAGTTCCGCATGGCGTGGGTGTTCTTCGCGCTCTTCCTGGATGTGCCCGCGGTGCTCTGCATATGCCGGGTGCTCCGGTATCCGCTCGCCTTGAACGGCGATAAAGAATGGTACGCGCGCCTCCTGCTGTGGTCGAGCGTTGCGCGCATGATTATCGTTATGTTGATCGCAGCGATGGCGCTGATCGTGCTATTCGACCCCGCGTACCGGCCGATCGGCCGCTTCTACGCACCTTGACCGCGAGGTTCGCGCAACATTCCTATTGACGGGGACGCTCCGGGGCGTAGATTTAGAAATCACTGTTCATCGTAAGGAGCCGATGTGAAGAAGTTGATCAACAACCCCGAAGAGGTGGTGCGTGAAACGGTGCGGGGGTTCGCGCTCGCCCACTCGTCGATCGTGGTGGCTGAAGAAGAACCGCCCTTCTTCGTGCGACGGAAGGATGCGCCTGTGGATGGCAAGGTCGCACTCGTTTCCGGCGGCGGTTCTGGGCATGAGCCCCTGCACGCGGGCTTCGTCGGTGCTGGCATGCTGGATGCGGCGGTTCCGGGGCCCGTCTTCACCTCGCCTACCCCGGATCCGATCCTCGCTGCCGCGAAAGCCGTCGATGCCGGTGCGGGCGTTCTGTTCATCGTGAAGAACTACACCGGTGACGTGCTGAACTTCGAAACCGCTGCTGATCTTGCACTCGCCGAAGGCATCGAGGTGGAGTCCGTCATCGTTGATGATGACGTGGCCGTCAAGGATTCGCTGTTCACGGCCGGCCGACGCGGTGTCGCGGGAACTCTGCTTGTCGAGAAGATCGCCGGAGCGGCTGCGGAGCGCGGAGACGATCTCGCCAGCGTCGCTGAGGTCGCGCGTCGGGTCAACGGCAAGACCCGCAGCATGGGGCTCGCTCTGACGCCGTGCACAGTGCCACACGCGGGTGAGCCCAGTTTCACGCTGGACGATGATGAAATCGAGATCGGCATCGGAATCCACGGAGAACCGGGGCGCGAACGCATTGGCATCGAGCCTGCCGATCGCCTCGTGGACAGGCTTCTCGACCCCATCCTCGAAGACCTTCCGTACGAGCGCGACGATCGCGTTGCGGTACTTGTGAACGGGATGGGAGGCACTCCCGGCTCTGAGCTCTATATCGTCTACCGTCGTGTCGCAGAGGTCTTGGCTGAACGCGGCATCCACGTCGAGCGCTCACTGGTCGGTGACTACGTGACCAGCCTCGAAATGCAGGGTGTGTCGATAACCCTGTTGCAGCTGGATGACGAACTCGCAGAACTGTTCGATGCTCCTGTCAATACTGCGTCGTTGCGCTGGGGCGTGTGAGCTCGGTGGCGCGTCGAGAGAGGAAGAGGGACGCTGGCGATGAGTGAAAACGCACTGGACGGAGCCGACGTCGCGGCATGGATGCAACGCGCAGCCCGGGTCGTGGCCGAGCACGAATCGGCGCTGACCGCGCTCGACAGGGCGATCGGCGACGGTGACCACGGCGCGAACATGCAGCGCGGGTTCACGGCGGTCGCGAGCAAGCTGGAGTCGGAATCTGACCCGGGGCTGCCCGCCGACGTATTGAAGGTCGTTGCGACAACGCTCATCTCCACTGTAGGAGGTGCGAGCGGCCCGCTCTACGGTACGGCGTTCTTGAAGGGATCGATTGCGATTGCCGGTCAAGAGAGCTTGGACGGTCTAGGTCTTGCTGCATTTCTGCGTGCAGCGGCGGAGGGTGTACAGGCGAGAGGGAAAGCCGAGCGGGGAGACAAGACCATGGTCGATGCCTGGTTGCCGGCGGCGGAAGCGGCGGAGCTGACAGCGTCAGATGGTGGAACGGCGCTGGAAGCGTTGACGGCTGCGGCGGATGCCGCTCACAAGGGCGCTGCCGAGACTGAGCCGCTCGTCGCGAAAAAAGGAAGAGCCAGCTACCTCGGTGAGCGCGCTATCGGGCACCGAGACCCAGGGGCGGAATCCACGGCGCTCCTGCTGTCCGCGGGAGTGCAGAGGTGAGTATCGACCTCGTCATCGTGTCTCACTCCGCGAAAATTGCCGAGGGTATCGTCGAACTCGCGGGGCAGATGGCGCCGGATGTGCGCATCCATGCCGTGGGAGGGACGGATGATGGCGGGATCGGTACGAGCTTCGATCGCTTGGAAGCGGCCGTCGCGAATACTGAGGAGGCCGTCGTGCTGTGCGACCTGGGCAGCGCGGTCATGACTGCGGAGACGGTCATCGAGTTCTTGGACGAGGATCGTCAGTCGCAGATCCGGTTAGCGGACGCCCCCATAGTTGAAGGAACGATTGCCGCAGCTGTGCAAGCGCAAACCGGGGGAGCGCTGGCAGCAGTGCTCGACGCAGCGGAGAGCGCACGTGGTTCATCTGCGGCAACGACGCAAGACGGTGTCGGTGTCGCGGTCGATGACGCTCCCGTTGCGGAACGAACCGTACGGCTTACGAACGAAGCGGGGTTGCACGCACGCCCGGCGAGCGAACTCGTGAAACTGGCGATGACGTTCGAATCATCGGTAACGGTGAACGGAACAGACGCCAAATCTCTGTTGAAAGTCATGGCGCTGGGTCTGTCCAAGGGTGCAGAGGTGAGCTATCGGGTGGAGGGGCCGGATGCACTGGCCGCGATGGACGCGATCGTAGCGTTGACGGAAAGCGGCTTCGGGGAGTAGCGCTCCCTACTAGACAGTGTGAGGATGCCAGCGTTCGTCCTCCACCTTCTTCACGACGAAGGAGCAGATCGCTTGAATCCGTAGGCCGTCTTCGACTGTGGATTGCAGCGCGTAGTCGACCAATTTCGACCCCAGGCCGCGCCCGCCGTACTCGTCGCTCACATGCGTGCTCGTAAACGATCGCACGTTTGCCTCGTCATCGATGTAGGAGGCAGTACCCGCGAGTTTTCCGTCGACGGTGATTTCGAAACGTTGAAGACCCGGCGCGTGCTGAACCTCGATGTTCTCGCTCATGTCACTATCCTAGACCCTATAACTGCACGTTATGATGTGCGTATGAAGCTTGATCCACGACGCGTTTTGATTTTTCGAAGCGTTGCCAGAGCCGGCAGCGTCTCGGCGGCGGCAAGAGAGTTGGGCTGGACCCAGCCAGCAGTGAGTCAGCACCTCAAGTCGCTCGAAGAGGAGGTCGGAACGCCACTGTTCGTCCGATACGCGTCTGGTGTCGTGATGAACGAAGCGGGGGAGCGGCTCCTGAGATATGCAGATTCCATCGCCGCCTCGCTGCAGTCTGCGGAGAGTGATCTCGAAGAACTTGTTTCGGGAGCCGGGACGGTTCGTCTGGCCGCATTCCCGTCGGCGATGGCAGACCTTGTTCCGGCCGTCATCGGCGCCATAGCTGAGCAAGCGCCCGCGATCAGGGTGAAAGTGATCGAACTGGAACCTCCCGAAGCGCTTGCTGCGATCGCCGCGAGCGATGTCGATCTCGCGTTGGTGTTCGAATACCCGGACAGCAAGGACGACGTTTCGCTGGCAACCGTGGATCTCGGAACCGACCCGAGTTTCGTCATCCTGCCGCTCGACCATCCTTTGGCAGAGGGGCACTCCGTTCCCCTCGACGCACTCAGCGATGAACAGTGGGTCGCCGGATGTCCGCGCTGCAGGGCACACCTTGAGTCCCTTGCGAAGGAATCCGGATTCGTGCCGAGCGTGCAGCACGAAACCGATGATTTCCACGCTGCGCAGGCTCTCGTCGCGCGAACGGGAGCCGTGACACTGCTACCGGGGCTGGGGCTCAAGGTGCACCAGCGTCGGGATGTGGTCTCACTGCCGGTGGAGGGAGACAGGGGACGAATGCTCATGCTGCGACACCGTGCCGGGGCCGAGCGAGTGCCGGCAGTCGGCCATGTTGTGAATGTGATTCGCGAACTGGCGCCTTCGTACGTTTCGGCTCCCTAGCGGGAATACTGTCGCGGCAGACGCGGTTGTCGATCATGAAGTTTCAAATTTGGAGGATTTCATGAGCGGACAGCAGCAGGACGACGCCGGGATCTCGCTCGGGCTCGATTCGTTCGGGGACATGACTTCGCAGCCGGACGGCAGTCCAACGCACTCTGCGCAGGTCATTCGTGATCATGTCGGTCACGCAGTACTCGCCGACAGCGTAGGGGTCGATGCGATCAGTTTCGGTGAGCATCACAGGCGGGACTTCGCCATCTCGGCCCCCGACATGGTGCTGGCCGGAGCAGCGACGGTAACGGAGCGCATAACACTGGGAACAGCAGTGACGGTGCTCTCCAGCGATGACCCGATCAGAGTCATGGAGCGATTCGCCACGCTCGACGCCATGGCGAACGGAAGAGCCGAGATCACCGTTGGAAGAGGGTCCTTCACGGAGTCGTTCCCGCTCTTCGGGTATGAACTCAACGACTATGCGTTGCTGTTCGAAGAGAAGTTCGACATGTTCGCTCGGCTGCTCGAGCAACCGGAGACGTTCTCCTGGAGTGGGCAACACCGCAAGCCCGTCGAGGGCGGTGTCGTCATGCCGCGTACCGAGGGGCGGCTGGCCGCATGGGTCGGTGTCGGCGGATCGCCCGAAAGCGTGATTCGTTCCGTCAAGCAACGGGTGCCCATGATGCTCGCAATCATCGGCGGGCCGGCCGCGAGGTTCAAACCCTATGCGGATCTGTACCGTCGTGCGCAGTCGGAGACCGGTGTCGACCGCATGCCGCTGGGTGTGCACTCTCCCGGCCACGTCGCGGAGACGGACGAGAAGGCGCACGAAGAGCTTCGTGACCGCTGGCTCGCGAACCGCAACGCGATCGGCAAGGAGCGGGGTTGGCCTCCCTCGACCGCGAATGAATTCGAGCACGAAGCGGAGCACGGATCGCTGTATGTCGGCTCGCCGGAAACCGTTGCGAAGAAGATTGCCGGGACCGTGCTGGCGCTTGATCTGGACCGCTTCGACCTGAAGTACTCCAACGGTCCCATGCACGATGACCAGTTACGGAAATCGATCGAACTCTACGGCACGGAAGTCATTCCCCGCGTGCGCCGGATCGTCGGAGAGGCTCGACAGGCGATCTGACTTCTCGATAGCGTTTCGGGCATGACCGACCGTGACCTCGTCACAGCCCGCACAGTCGCACAGCACCTGCACGAACCGACGGGAGGATCCGTCGCGGATGCCGTGCGCGAGTTCGTGGCTATGCAGGGCCAGGACCTCCCGGGCGTTATCGCATCAATAGCACTGCGGACCGGGTCCTGCGTGGATCGGGTGACGGAAGCGTTCGAACGCGGCGCCATCGTGCGCGCCTACCCAATGCGCGGCACGGTGTTCGCGATGGCTGCCGATGACGCGCTCTGGGTCAGCGAGTTGTGCAACGGCTCGGCGATCCGAGCGCAGGAGAACCGCCGTTCGGCGCTCGGGCTCGAGCAACCCCATTTCGTCACGGCTGGGGATGTGCTGGAACGCGAGGCCGCCGCGGGCGGATGCTCGAAGCAGCAGCTGTTCGCAGCTTGGCAAGCGGCTGGTGTGGACACTGGCGGTGGTCGTGGCTATCACGTCCTGACGTACTTCATCGGGACGCGAGTGGCGGTTTACGGTCCGATTGCTGAGCGTGACAATACAGTCCGCCTCGCCGCGGACTGGTTACCCGCCGATTCGACGCTGGACGAGCGATTCAACGGCGATCGAGTCACTGCCGCGACAGAACTGTTACGACGCTATTTCATCAGTCGCGGCCCCGCCACGATTCGTGACGCTGCCTGGTGGAGCAAACTCCCTCTCGCCCTGTTGCGAGAAGCGGCAAAGGGGCTCGGAGACGAGATCGAGCGTGTGGACGCAGACGAGCCGGTATACCGTCGAGCGCAACTGGCCGATGCCGTTGCGGCAGCTGGTCGCGCGGCCACGGTGCCCATGCTGCTGCCCGGCTTCGACGAGCTGGTGCTCGGCTATCAGGATCGCGGGTACATTGTCCCGGACCGTCATCTCGAGCGGCTCGTACCGGGGCGCAACGGGGTGTTCCGTCCTACGGCAGTCGCCTCCGGCCAAGCCCGAGGCACGTGGAAACGAACGGGGCGACCGGGGAGCCGTCGCTTCGAGCTTGATCCATTCGCAGCCGTTTCGCAGACGCGTCAGCTCGCATTCGAACGTGCATTCGCGAAATTCCCATTCGCGACGCCGTGATCCCCTGACTCCAAGCGGATCACCAGGACCGGTCGTTACGGTTTCCGCATGAAGCGCCTCCGCCCGATCTCGGCCGGGATCACCGCAATCGTGCTCTCGGGGCTCATCGCAGCGTGCGCGAGTCAGCCTGTCGGGCCCCACGACCCTGAAGCCGTCGTGCAACCCGATCTCGTTCAGCCGGAGACCGGCACTGTCGCAGCGGGAGATACGTTGGAAGTGCATTTTCCGCAGGAGACGGGCCGTGGGATCGCGTGGTCGCTCGAGATCCGCGAGGAGGATGATTGGCACCTGCGATACTTCATGACCGCGAGCAGCGACGGCATAGGGGGAGAGCCGTCATGGGTGGATGCGGCCGACTCGGACGAGTACGCCTGGATCGACATCGGCGTCGTGGGGCCCGGCCCTGACCTCGTTCCCATACCCGAAACGGTCGAGCCGGGGGAGTACCGTGTGTGCACAGCGAACAGCGCACCGAATATTTGTGCAGCAATCACCGTCACCTCCTAGCACTACTCGGCTATCCGGCCCTTGCGACGAACACAAACTGCTTGCCGACTCGATCCGGCGCCTGGCGAACATCCACCACTTCGAAGCCGGATCGCCTCAGCGCTTCCCTGTGCTCCTCCTCACTGCGAAATCTGAGCGTCGAATCGGAACCGATCAAGGTGCCGTCCGGTAACGCGTACGAGTACCGGAAACTGACAAGCGGCAGGTCGATCTTAAGCAATCCCCGGTGGTGCCGGTCGAGACCGAGCGACGCAATCGTCATCGACCCCTCGTGTGGGTCTGCCCATGACTCCCACGCCCGAGCCTGAGGCCCGCGTGCTTCGAACACGAGAGGGCCTCCGTACCGCAGTCGTTCGTGAAGCGCGGCAAGGGTGCGTAACCAGACATCGTCGTCGAGAAACACCTGAGCGCCATTTCCCGTCATGACCGCAATTTCCGCCCGCGTGGCCAGAGCGTCCTGGCGCCGAGTTCGGCATCGGTCACCATAGCTGAGCCATGACGTCGGAGAACAGCGCTTCTTGATCGACTTCGAGGCCGCGCCGAGTGAACCACTCCGCAATGTTTACGACGTCACGCTGCAGGAAGTCGAAGCCGAGTGGATTCGCAGCTACATCGATGACCTGCGGGAGGTCGATGACGACGATCCGTTCGCCGTCATCGAGCAGGTTGTACGCGGAGAGATCACCGTGGACGTAGCCCATTCTTGCGAACCCCTCGAGGATGTCGACGACCTGCTCATACGCGTCACGCAGGGCAGCGCCTTTGCGCCTGCTCTGCGCGAGCCTGGGGGCCGCGACACGCCCGGTGCCGATGAATTCCATCAGCACCTCGGTGTCATTGACCTGGACCGGGTACGGGACAGGAACGCCGGCCTCCCACGCTCGGCATAGCGCACCGAATTCCGTTGCGGCCCAGTGGCCCGCGGCGACCATCCTGCCGTATGCGGTTTTTCGTTTTATGGCCCGGGCCTCACGGGTATCACGAATGCTGCGCCCCTCCTCGTAAACGGAGGACCGGTGAAAGTCGCTGTTATGAGCGTTGCGGAATCGTTTGGCGGCAAGCAGGCAGCCGTGTGTTTCCGGGACTGCCCGCTCTATCAGGAAGAGGTCGGCCTCTTTGCCGGTTTTGACGATCCCGAGTTCGGTGTCGAACGCCGCACTGGTCGTGACCAGCCAGTCCGGACGGGGGAGAGGCCCACGTTGCGTCGGGGTCACGGCCGGCCACGTCGACCATCGCTGATCGATGTCGGGTTCAAGTGTGTGCGCGGCCAGTTCGGCAGGCGCAGAGAATGGTGTGCTCGATTGCACGGATGACATTGGATGACACTCCAGGGTCAGGAGGTCGCCCAACGCTAGTGAGTGGAGTCGACCTCGCGGGAAAGAGAAAGAATTGAAGAGATGGCACGAGTAATCATCGATCTCCTCCTTCCGGTCGATCCGAGCGGAAATTCCGCTGATTCATGTCCACCGTAGTGGAACTGTGCAGACTTGGCTACCGGGCGGGAACATCACGTGGCAGGTCGCTATGAGGAACTCTGGTGCCTGGATGCGGCTTGATACGTCGGTCGGAACTAGCGAGCGCGCTGGGGGTAGTTGTCGGATGGCGGGTTCAGCGCGCCAACCCAAGGAAT
>DXDC01000133.1 GCA_019115685.1 Candidatus Agrococcus pullicola | reverse complement strand
CGTCGTAGTGCTGCTGCACGATGCCGATGAACAGACAGTCCGCGACGAGCAGCTGCGCCATGCGACTGCCGAGCGCACCCGATCTGAAAGTGGTTTCGTGCGCCGCCGTTCGCAGTACGACGTCGGCCTCGCGGGCGAGCGGGGATTCCACCATGTTGGTGATCGCGATCGTTGCCGCCCCCGATGCTCTTGCCAGTCGGAGGAACTCGACCGTGTCGGATGTTTTTCCCGAGTGCGAGATCGCGATCGCGACGGCTCCTTCTCCGAGCACTGCGGCGGATGTCCAGGCCGTGTGCGCCTCCACCCAGTCGATCGCGGTGCGGCCGATGCGGCTGAGCTTGTGCTGCAGGTCGCGGCTGACGATGGAGCTGGCGCCCACTCCGAACATGTCGACCCGGCTGGCGGCCGAGGTGAGTTCGACAGCGCGGCGCAACTCCGAGATGTCCAGCAGTTGCGCCGTGTCGCTCAGCGACAGGCTTTCGTCTCTCGCGACTTTGGCCACGACCTGCGAGAGGTTGTCGTTGCGGTCGATGTCACTGGCCTCGGCCGGAAATTCGGTGCCGGTCAGCTGCTCTCTCGCCGATTCCTGCGTGAGATCGTGCAGGAGGTCTTTGAAGCGCTCGTAGCCGATGCGCTTGTAGAAGCGAACGACCGTGGTCGTCGAGGTCTCCGCGCGAGCGGCGATCTCGCTGATCGAGGAGCGAGCGAACCCGTCGCGGTCGGCGAGCAGGCTATCGGCGATGCGACGTTCTGCCGGCCGGAGGTAGGGCAGCGTACCGCGCACCGCGGCCATGACGCTGCGGGCTTCGGAGGCGTTCATGTTGGTTTCAACCATAACGGTAGGCATGTCGCTTCGGACGTGCTCGAAGGGGCTAGAGAAATATTTTACGCTCTTGCGAGAATCTAGGTAAATAAATAACATAGAGTCCGTGAGCATCCCGGGTCGGGATGCCCTCTTCCAGAGTTGCAGGAGGCAAGCATGATTGGCCGCAGGAATCCAGCCGGGCGCAAGGGGCTCAGTGCGTTGGCACTGATCAGCGCCGGCGCGCTCGCGCTCACAGCGTGTGCCGGAGGCGAAGACGCGGGCCCGGGTGATGCTCCCCAGGAGCTCGTCATCGGTCTCAGCGCCGATGTCGACAACCTCAACCCCTGGACTGCAACGCACTACAGCTCCGTTGAGATCCTGTCGCTGCTCTACGGCACGCTCACCGAGCTCGATGAGGGTCTCGAGGTCGTCCCCGGCATCGCGGAGGACTGGGAGGTCAGCGAAGACGGGCTGACCGTCACGTTCAATCTCCGAGACGGCGTAACCTTCGCCGATGGCACCGATCTCGACGCCGATGACGTCGTGGCATCGTACGAAGCGATCAAAGACGAGGACACGGGAGCGGTTTCGGCAACGTATCTGTCGACGGTCGATCAGATCGATGCCGTCGATCCGCTGACGGTCGAGCTGACGCTGAACTCGCCCGATGCCGCACTGCCGTCGAAGCTCGCGCTCAGCAGCACCGCGATCCTGCCGGCGGATGTCGATCTGGAAGCGATTCAGACCACCCCGAACGGCACTGGCCCGTTCACGCTGGAGAACCGGACGCCGAGCGAGTCGCTGACGCTCGCATCCAACCCCGATTTCTGGGCCGGTGAGCCTGTGCTGGATCGCGTCGAGTACCGCGTCATCCCCGACGAGCAGGCGGTCGTCTCCGCGCTGCAGGCGGGCAACGTGCAGATGGCGACGTTCGATGATCCGCTCGTCGCGCAGACCATCGGCGGCACCGTGGAGGTCATCGAGACGCCGAAGCTCGACTATCAGGTGCTGCAGATCAACAATCAGGCGGAGCCGCTCGACGACGTGAACGTCCGCCTCGCACTCGCGTGCGCGGTCGACAGGGAGGAAGTGCTCGAGTCGGCAGCGCTGGGAGCCGGTGAAGTCACCGGGCCGATCACCTCGCCCGCGTTCCTGAGCGACCCCAGCGACCGACCGTGCCCCGAGCCCGACCTCGACCGCGCCCGTGACTACCTTGCGGAGGCCGGCTACGAGGACGGCCTGTCGCTCAGCATCATCGTGATGCAAGACGGCTACCCGTCCACCGCCGTCGCGCAGACCGAGAACCTGCAGGCGCAGCTCGAGCAGATCGACGTCACGCTCGAGATCGAGGCGCTGGAATCCGGCAACTACGTGGACCGCTGGATGGCCGCGGACTTCGAACTCGCACTCGCGCTGAACGGCTCTCAGCCGGACCCCGGCGTCAGCTACGAGCGCTACTTCATGGCCGAGGGCAGCCTGAACTCCGTCGCCGGGTACACCTCCGAGACACTCGAAGAGCTCTTCGTGCAGGGGCGCGAGGAGACCGACGAAGAGGCGCGGGCCGCCATCTACGAGGAGGTCTCGCGAGAGCTCGAGCACGAGGCGGTCTGGGTATGGCTGTTCGCCCCCTACGAGTACACGGCGCTGGCCGACAACGTGTCGGGCTTCACCCCGATGGCGAACGGCTCCGTGCGAACCCTGCGCGACACCTACATCGACTGACGAGGTGCAGATGCTCTTTCGTCTTCGGACGTCTCCGGTAGCGCGACGCATCGCGGGAGCGCTGTTCACGCTGTTCGGAGTCTCGGTGGCGGTGTTCCTGATGCTCAGGGCCATTCCCGGGGATCAGATCACCGCCGCCTACGGCGTCGAAGCCGCGGCGCTGTCGGAAGACCAGCGCGAGGCGCTCCGCAGCTACTACGGGCTCGACCAGCCGCTGTTCCTGCAGTACTTCACCTGGCTGGGCGCGATCTTCACCGGCAACCTCGGCTATTCGATGCGCAGTCACCAGAGCGTGCTGGACATGACGGCCCTGTCCTTCCCGGTCACGCTGGAGCTCGCGGTGCTGTCGGTGCTGTTCGCGCTGTTGATCGGCATCCCCGTCGGGATGCTGTCGGCATCGCGACCGAACGCGCTGCGTGACTGGTTCGGGCAGGGCGTCGGGCTCGCGGGGCTCGGCATCCCGAGCTTCCTGCTCGCGACGTTCCTGCTCGGCATCGCGGCGCAGTCGTGGGGCTTCAACCCGAACGGACTCGGGTACGCGAGGCCGTGGGAGGACCTCTGGCTGAATCTGCAGCAGATGCTGCTGCCGAGCCTCGTGCTCGGCTTCGCGATCGCCGCGCCCATCATGCGCACAACACGGACAGCGGTGCTGGAAGTGCGGAGCCTGGATTTCGTGCGAACCGCCAAGGCGAAGGGCGTCCCGGCATCGAGACTGCGCTGGCGTCACGTATTGCGCAACGCGCTGGTACCGGTCGTGACGATGACGGGCATGCAGTTCGGCTTCCTGCTCGGCGGTGCGGTGATCGTCGAGCAGATCTTCTCACTGCCAGGGCTCGGGCGGCAGGTGCTGCTGGCCATGAACCAGCAGGAGTACTCGGTCGTGCAGTCGACGGTGCTCATCATCGCGCTGCTGTTCGTGATCGTGAACCTGCTCACCGACCTGCTGTACCGCAAAATCGATCCGAGGGTGCGTGCCGAATGAGTATCAGCGTAGACACACCGGACCTCACGACCTCCAAGAAACCGCTCACCGGCCGCAGCGGCCTGAAAGCCTTCGGCGCCCTCCTGCGCAGCCCCAGCGGCATCGTCGGGCTCGTCATCGTCGCGCTCTTCGCGATCTTGGCGGCCGTCTCGGCGCTGGGCATCCTGCCGTTCAGCCCGTCCGCCCAGGACACCTCCGTGCGTCTGCAGCCGCCGTCGAGCGTGCACTGGTTCGGCACCGATCAGCTGGGCCGCGACATCTTCGCACGCGTCGCCGCGGGCGTTGCGAACTCGGTGCAGGTCGCCGTCGTCGCGGTGTTCATCTCCGGCGTGCTCGGCACCGCCGCGGGGGTTATCGCCGGCTACCTGCGGGGCATGAGCGACACCGCGATCAGCGCGGTCACGAACGTGCTGTTCGCATTCCCGTCGCTGCTGCTGGCGCTGACGCTCGCCTCCGTGTTCGACCGCAACTGGTTCACCGTCGCGATCGCGATCGCGGCCGGATTCGCGCCGATCTTCGTGCGCGTCGCCCGCGGGCCGGTGCTGTCGCTGCGGGAGGTCGACTACGTCAGCGCGGCTCGTGCGACGGGGATGCGCGCCCCGGCGATCATGGTGCGGCAC
>DXDC01000019.1 GCA_019115685.1 Candidatus Agrococcus pullicola | reverse complement strand
GATCGACATGGTCGAACGGGACGGATTCACGTTGTTCGTCAGTGAGAGCGCCGCAAAGACCTGGGAGGATGCCGTCCACGATGTGACCTGCGCGTTGCCTCTGCACATCGTCGCGATCTCGGACGACGAACGCGACTGGGCAGCGTCGCGCGGAATTGGCTCGGCCGGTGCGCTGCTGGTTCGCCCCGATTGGATCGTCGCGTGGCGGGTGGTCGACCTCCCTCCGAGCCCGTCGGGTGCTCTTCAACGTGCTGTCGACACCGTCCTGCGCGGTGGCGAGGCCTCGCTCACCGACCCCGCCGAGCCTTTCGTGGAACGCATCCGCGTGGCTGCAGAGGGGATCGTGGGATTGGAGATCCACAAATGATCATCGAGCGCCTCCTCGAACGACTTGCTCGACTCGACGCGTGCGCCATTTCGGATGCACTCGACACTCTCGGACTACCGGGAGCGACGACCGGCGTGGGTCGCTTGTGGTCAGTGTCACGCGTGGTCGTAGGGCGCGCGCGGACGATTCAGGCCACACCACGCGACGATCGCCGCTCGTCCGACCACATCGCCGCCCGCGCCATCGACGGCGCTTCGGACGCCGACGTCCTTGTCGTCGCGAACGACGGCCGCACGGACGTTTCCTGCTTTGGCGGGATCCTCACCCGGGCGGCGGTGCGCCGCGGCGTTCGCGGCGTCCTCATCGATGGGGCGTGCCGAGACATCGATGAAAGCGAGAAGTTCGACTTTCCGGTGTTCGGCCGAGCGGTCGTCCCAGTCAGTGCGCGTGGCAGGATCGTGCAACTCAGCATGGATCGAACGGTCAGATTCGCCGAGGTGAACGTCGACAGCGGCGATCTAGTGATTGCCGACAGCAACGGCATCGTCTTCATCCCTGTTCAGCACGCCGACGACGTGATCCGTATGGCGGAGCTGATCAGCGCTCGTGAAGACCGCATGGCCGCCGCCGTGGACTCTGGCACGGCCGTCGCCGACGTGATGCATGACAGCAAGTTTCCTGCACGAGAGGATCTTGACAATGAACGGTGACCTCCTCGCCGAATACTCGACCGCGACCATCTCTGACGCGCTCGACAAGCTCGGGCGGACTGGAACGATGCTCGGGATCGAGCCCCTGTTCTCCCGTGCCCGACTCGCGGGCCGAGCGTTCACCGTGCGATACGTGGCGGCCGGACACCCGGCCGGCACGGTGGGCGACTACCTCGACGACGTCGCGGCCGGTGACGTCGTCGTCTTGGATAACGCCGGGCGCACGGACTGCACGGTCTGGGGCGACATACTCACGGCCATGGCGGCGGATCGCGGTGTCGCCGGCACCGTCATCGACGGCGTCAATCGTGACGTCGAGCGCGCACTCGACCTGGAGTACCCGATCTACAGTCGCGGACGCTTCATGCGGACAGGCAAAGATCGTGTCGAGGTGGCGGCCGTCGGCACCCCCGTGACGATTGGCGGCGTGCAGGTTCGTGCCGGGGACGCGATCATCGGTGATGCAGACGGCGTCCTTGTCGTTCCACGCGACATCGAAGAATCGGTTCTCGAGGTCTGCGCAACGATCAATGCTCGCGAGGACGCCATCGTCGACGCTGTGCTCGCCGGATCATCACTTGCCGACGCCCGCGCGACCCACGGATACCACCTCCTGCAGCGCGGGAGCTGATCTCGCCGCTCGGTCGTCAGACCTGCTGAAGGGGCCTCCACATCATCCGATGTGGAGGCCCCTTCAGCAGCATCGCTCATGCCACGCGCGAGCAGGGCGATCAGCCTGCGCGAATCACGTCCAGATCCAACCCGAAGACGTCGACCGCGATGTCCTGGAAGAACGCCTTCTTGTCGGCGAGGCTCATCGGCAGGTTGTCCTGCATCTCGACCTCCGCGGGAACGTACTGATACGGATAGTCCATCGCGTACATGACGCGATCGTCGCCGACCATCCTTCGCGTGAACATGATCGGATCCGGCGCGGGCATGCCGCTCGTCGTGATCCAGATGTTCTCCCGGATGTACTCGCTGATCGTGCGTTCCAGGGGCTTGATCGACGGGTATCGACGAGAGGCGACCATGCCGTGGTGCATGTAGTCGAAACGATAGAGCCAGAACGGCAACGCCTCCCCGAGATGACCGATGACGAGACGCAGTCGAGGGAAACGATCGAAGACACCTGACGTGATCATCTTGAGGGTATGCAGCGAGGTCTCGACCTGGAAACCGAAGACGGCACCGTCGAGCCCCGCTTCCTGCATCGTAGCGATCATGTTGTCGTTGGGCGTGTTCGGATGCAGATAGACCGGAACGTCCAACGCTTCGGCAGCTTCGAGAATCGGCCAGAAATCCGGGTCCGACAGATACCGGCCGCGGATGTGAGAGTTTACGATCAATCCGCGCAAACCGAGCTTCGACACAGCGCGGTCGAGTTCTGCGACAGCAGCAGGCACGTCTTCGAACGACAAAGCCGCAAGCCCGGTGAAGCGCGACGGGTGGCGTTCGACTGCGGCCGCCAACTCGTCGTTTGCATTCGCTGCGATGCCAACCCCGCGGGCCGCATCGAGCACTTGCGTGCCGGGTGCGGTCAACGCGAGTACGGCGTGGTCGATCCCCGCCGCGTCCATGTGCGCCAGTCGGAGTTCGCCGGCGTCTTCCAAACCAGCGCGGACGAAACGCGGACGATCTGCGTCGCTCGTCATGTAATGCCCCACCATCCCGAGGAATCCCGCGCCGCCTTCTCCCGCTTCGATCATCCGCCTCCATTCGTCGGTGATCTCGCGCGTCGCCCATGCTTCCTCGGTCGCGATGCGAATGTACCCGGCACCGCCACCTGTCGTCGGCGACGTTACTGGTTCGTGTTCCATGAGTAGTTCCCTTCAGCGGCTCCCAGTGAGCACCTTGTCAAGCCGCGCTCACGCTATCCTCGCGCTGGTCACGAGGACTGGGACTCGGGCTCCGAATTCCGGCCAGTAGAACTTGGGGGGTCGGGAAGTGACGTTCGCACACAGAAACCACATCGCGTGAGAATCACTGAATTGAGCATGGCCTTGCTGGCGTCACTACCGTCACGTTCCGCACAATGGAACTCGACGTACTCTCAACCGCATGACGGCGCGAGTACGAATAGTCTCCGAACAGTGGCGAGGAAGCTACGCAGACGGAAGGGCGACACGGATGGACTACCCCACGCTGGGACTCTTCATCGCAGGCGAATGGCGGCGCGAGGGACGAGATACACTGCCGGTTGTCAACCCGGCGACACTGGACGTCGTCGGCAAGCTCCCGATCGCAACGCCCGCGGACCTCGACGACGCCGCGGAGGCCGCGGCATCCAGCTTTCAGACGTGGCGTTCGACGTCCGCATTCGAGCGCTATCAGGTGCTGCGGCGCGCGGCCGACCTCCTCCGGGAGCGCGCGCGGGAAATCGGCATCGCGACCACCATCGAGCAAGGAAAGCCCGCGAGTGAAGCGATCGCGGAAGTCGGTGCCGCCGCCGACACGTTCGATTGGTTCGCGGAGGAAGGACGTCGTGCTTACGGCCGCCTCGTGCCTGCGCGGCGCGTTGGCGTCCGTAACCTTGTCCTCGCTCAACCCGTGGGCCCCGTCGCGGCCTTCACCCCCTGGAATTTTCCAATCAC
The DNA here is from genome assembly GCA_019115685.1 of Candidatus Agrococcus pullicola. Taxonomy (GTDB): domain Bacteria; phylum Actinomycetota; class Actinomycetes; order Actinomycetales; family Microbacteriaceae; genus Agrococcus; species Agrococcus pullicola. The sequence goes on along the minus strand of DXDC01000019.1, from coordinate 1,604 downwards.
GATCCCTGCCCGGAAGCTCGCTGCCGCTCTTGCTGCAGGATGCACTGTCGTTTTCAAACCCGCCGAAGAAACGCCCGCGACCGGTCTCGCCCTCGCCCATGCCCTCGCTGACGCAGGGTTGCCAGCAGGTGTTCTGAATGTTGTCATGGGCGATCCTGCAGCGATTTCCACGCAGCTGATCCGCGATCCCCGCATTCGCAAGGTGTCGTTCACCGGGTCGACGGTAGTAGGCCGCCAGATCGCTCACCTGGCGGCGGACGGAATCAAGCGCGTGACACTGGAACTCGGCGGTCACGCACCCGTACTCGTCTTCGACGACGCTGACGTCGAGAAGGCGGCGACGCTGGCCGCTGGCTCGAAATTCCGCAACGCGGGCCAGATCTGCATCGCCCCGACCCGCTTCCTCGTGCAGGAGAACGTCTACGAGCGCTTCATCGACGCCTTCTCTGCGCGCATCCGGACGCTGGAGGTCGGGAACGGCCTCGACGACGGCACATCCATGGGGCCGCTTGCTCATAACCGCCGCCCTGCCGCCATCTCGGCGCTGGTCGACGATGCACGCGAGCGAGGGGCACGGACCGTCATCGGGGGCGAGCCCATCGACCGTCCCGGATACTTCTGGCAGCCGACACTGCTCGCTGACGTCGATGCGAACGCACGAATCATGCAGGAGGAGCCTTTCGGCCCGGTGGCGGTCGCCGTGCCGTTCACGGATGTCGACGACGGGATCGAGCGCGCGAATGCGCTTCCCTACGGGCTTGCGTCCTATCTCTTCACGGGATCGGCCGCGACCGCCGCTGAGGTCTCGGACCGGATCGAGGCGGGAATGCTGGCGGTCAATCACCTCATGCTCACGAGCCCGGAGACTCCGTTCGGTGGCGTCAAGGAGAGCGGTTACGGCTCCGAGGGCGGCTCAGAAGGCATCGAAGACTATCTCGTCACCAAGCTCGTCAGTGAGACGTGGTGAACAACCGTCGCGGTGCCCCCGTGCCGCGGACAACGACAGAACAGGGAAAGAGAGCACCGTGTCAGAGAATTATGAGTGTATCTTGGTGGACGCCGTCGACCGCGTGGCAACCGTCACGCTGAATCGGCCGGACAAACGCAACGCCATGAGCCCCCAGCTCAACAGCGAGATGCGCGATGCGTTGACGAAGATTCGCTATGACGACGGCATCGACCTCGTGGTCCTCACCGGCGCTGGCGATTCCTTCACGGCCGGCATGGACCTGAAGGAGTACTTCCGCGAGACAGAAGGCGACCCGACAGCCTTCGAGCGCGTTCGGGACGTCGCCTGGGATTGGCAGTACAACATCCTGCGGAATCTGCCGCAGGTCACGATCGCGAAGGTGAACGGGTGGTGCTTCGGCGGCGGTTTCACTCCCCTGACGTCGTGCGATCTCGCCATCAGCGCGGATGAGGCGACGTACGGCCTCTCGGAAGTCAACTGGGGCATCATCCCCGCGGGCTTGGTTACCCGAGATGTCGCCCTCGCCATGGGATACCGGACGGCGATGTACTACATCCTCACGGGCGAACCGTTCGACGGAAAGCGTGCCGCCGAGGTCGGGCTCGTGAACGAGTCGGTCCCGCGCGCAGAACTT
>DXDC01000132.1 GCA_019115685.1 Candidatus Agrococcus pullicola | reverse complement strand
GACGCCGATTAGGATGATGCTGGCCAGGAATGGAATGCGCCAGCCCCAGCTCATCAGGAAGTCATCGCCGCCCAGGGAGATCAGCCAGAATGCGCCAGAAGATAGCATGGCGCCGGCGGGGTTGCCGAGCTGGGTGAAGCCGCCGAAGAACATCCGCTGCTTCTTAGGCGCGTGCTCGACGCTCATCAGCGCTGCACCGCCCCACTCTCCGCCGACAGCAAGGCCCTGAGCCACTCGGAGGAGCATCAGCAGGATCGGAGCCGCCACCCCAATGGAGGCGTAGGTCGGTAGTAGACCCACGGCCACGGTCGCCACGCCCATGAGCACCAGCGTGATGACCAGCGCCGGTCGGCGGCCGAACTTGTCACCGACGTGACCGAAAATCACACCGCCGAGCGGTCGGACGAAGAACGCTACGGCACTGCCGAAGAAGGCGCCGATCGTGGCAACGAAGAGGTTGTCGGTTTCGAAGAACAGGCGAGGGAACACGATTGCCGCAGCCGTCGCGTAGACGTAGAAGTCATACCACTCGATAGTGGTGCCGACGAAAGCGGCCATGCCCGCGCGCATGGCCCGCTTGTTCTTCAATGCGGAGCGCAGTGTGTCGTTATTCGCAGTATCGGTATTAGCCATCACGGCTCCCTTGCTGGTGATTGTGCAATGGGAGGCACTCTACGCTCTCTCGGCCGCGTGGTCCATACAGATAGAACGCTTGAAACACCACAGATCGCAGTTTTGGTGAGTTGAGCGACAGAAGATCGAATTTCCAGGGCTTGCCACCCTTGCTCGTCGCTGATTTGTTCACGGGAGCGTGCGAGGATGTAGGTAACGATTTTGCAATCTTCACACCGATGGCAGGAGGCAACGCTTGCGCGAGCACAAATGCGACCCGGAACTCATCGGCCTGCTGCGCACGGACGGCCGCATGAGCGTCAAGGAGCTCGCCGGCCGAATCGGACTTCCGCGAACCCACATTTCCAACCGGATGCAGGAGCTCATCGACTCGGGCACGCTCCGGGTCGTCGCAGCGCTCGACCCCGAATTCGCAGGACACCGCCTGTTGACGCACACGCTCGTCCGCGCATCCGGAGCAGCGGGGACCGTCGCGGCGCGGCTTCGCGCAATGCCGCAAACCGTGTTCGTCTCCGCAATTGCGGGCGCTCACGACGTCGCATTCGAATCGCGATTCGGCACGGAGGCCGAACTGACCGATCTGCTGGCGAAGGTTCGCGCATTTCCGGAGGTTTCGCGCATTACGACGAGCAAGTACATCTCGGTGGTCAAGGGATTCTTCGTCGCGCACTATCGCGGGAACGTCACGATCGACGATGTGGATCGCACGATGATCTCAATGCTCGAGGAGGACGGGCGTGTTCCGTATCGCGCGCTCGCGGATGCCGCGGGCGTGAGCGCATCCACGGCGAGGGAGCGCATAGCCCGGCTGCTGGAGGCGAATGTCATTCGCATCTCGGCGGTGGAAGCCCGCGGTGTCAAGCAGAGCCAGGTCGGTGTCGGGGTCGGGGTCGTTTCGCGCGGAACCGACGGGGACATCCAACGATTCATGCGATCTGCACGCGCTGTGGACTTCGCCGCCAGCGCTTACGGACGCTACGACTTCATCGCAACGCTCGTCGCGCCGTCGCCGCGGCAGCTGCACGTCGTGCTCGATGAGCTTCGGTCACTCCACAGCGTCGTGGAAGTGGATGCCTGGACCCACCTGGACGTCGTGAAAGAGGAGTACGGCCGAACGCTCCGCCCCGCCCAGCTCGAGCAAGCCTCACCCGTCTAGGCCACGTCATCTTCACGCATGCCCCGGGCGGCTAGCGCGAAATGCCTGCGTCTTCTCCGTCCCACACGCTGGGAGCGTCGGCCTTCGTCGGCGGGAGCTTGAACGTACTGCCCCAGTGCGCGACGTCGGCCGGCAACTCGAACCCGCCCAAATCCAGGCCGGTCAAACGTTCGACGTCCGCAACCTTGAGCGTCCCGGCGCCCTTCTGGATCATCCGCCCACGAACGATCGCCCTGGCGTACACCTCGCCCCGAACGACGAAACGCTGCTCGACGTAGAAGCTGCGTTCGTCAGCACCGAGGATGCGCGACTCGATCGTGAAGCGCTGGAACAGCTGCAGCGACTTCCTGTAGCTGATGGTCTGCGCGGCGACAACGGCGTAGATGCCGTGCTTCGCGAGCTTCGCTTCCACGCCGGTGCGTTGCGTGAGATCGACGCGGCCGAGATCCATGTACGAGGGGTACCGGCCGTTGTTCATGTGCATCAGCAGGTCGATGTCGGTCGGCAGCACCCGGAACCCGATGCGCGATACCGCTCCGAGGTCGAGACGGGGAGTTCGTTTGCTCCGCACGAACACGGCAAGCAGCCATTGAAACCACATATTCACGGAGTCCATGCTGGCGTTGGCCGGCGGTCGCGGCAAGCGACACTGCGGAACCCACAAACTGAGAGAATGGCCGTATGCAGAAGGTCATCCTCTTCTACAAGTTCACGCCGCTCGCCGACCCGGAGGCGATCAGGATGTGGCAGTACACGCTCGCGTCGTCGCTCGGGCTGACCGGTCGCGTGCTCATCTCCGAACACGGCATCAACGGCACCCTCGGGGGCGACATCGACGCGCTGAAGCGCTACGTTCGCGTCACGCGCGAATACTCGGGCTTTCGCGGCACGGAGATGAAGTGGTCGCCCGGTGGCGCCGAGGACTTCCCGAAGCTGACGGTCAAGGTGCGCGATGAGATCGTCACATTCGGAGCTCCCGAAGAGCTGCGTGTCGATGAAGGCGGCGTCATCGGCGGCGGAAAGCACCTGAAGCCCGCGGAGGTGAACAAACTCGTCGAGCAGAAGCCAGACACGGTGTTCTTCGACGGCCGCAACAGGTACGAAGCGGAGATCGGGCGTTTCAAGGACGCGATCGTGCCCGACGTCGAGACGACGCGAGACTTCATCGACGAGCTCGACAGCGGCAAGTACGACCACCTGAAGAACAAGCCCGTCGTCACCTACTGCACGGGCGGCATCCGCTGCGAGGTACTCTCGAGCCTGATGGTGCAGCGCGGGTTCGAGGAGGTCTACCAGGTCGACGGCGGCATCGTGCGCTACGGGGAGACGTTCGGCAACACCGGGCTCTGGGAGGGCTCGCTCTACGTCTTCGATCGCCGCGGCTCCGTGGACTTCGGCGACGGCGCCAAACTGCTCGGCGAATGCGTCGTCTGCGGGGATGCCACCAACAGGGTCGGGGACTGCGCCGAGCCGTCGTGCACACGGCAGATGGTTGCGCATGAAGGGTGCGAGTCGTATTGCCCGGCGCACGCTGCGGCGGCATGAGCGACTACGCTTGAAGCCATGAGCGACGATGGTGCGATTCGCGTAGCGACAGAGCAGGATATCCGCGAACTGCTGGTGCTGTTCGTCACGCACAACACCGCCCCGTCGACCGACGAGAAGGTCAACCGGTATCGCGAGCGCCTCGACCGGCTGGTCCACTCGTGGGATCACCACATCGTCGTCGCAACCCACGATGATCGCGTGATCGGATACGCCGCCGCGCAGGACTACGGGCCGGCCAACGATCGGGATTGGTCCATCGCCAGGATGCACGACCTCTGGGTCGCCCCGGACGGCCGCGGCCACGGGGCGGGCACTGCGCTCTTCAACGCTATTCGTGACTGGGCGACCCGTGAGCGCAGGATCCGCGTGCTGCAGTGGCAGTCATCCCAGGTCGCTGCGGACTTCTACGAACGCCTCGGGCTCGGCAACGCGTCGGGAGACGGCACGCATTTCGAACTCGAGGTAGCGCTGCCGTCGACAGCCGATTGAGCCCGAGCCTTTCCACGAAATCGCCTCACCGACGATTTCCGAACTCGAGGTAGCGCTGCCGTCCTCCGACAACTAGCGCGCGCCGCCCCTCGTCGTTGCGTGGGAACACTTCTCGGTCCATGCATGGAATGAACGCGCTATACGGGCGTGTCGCCATGTATAGACCGAGAAGTGTGCACTCGGCAGATGCGACGTAAAGCGGTGTGAGTGTTGAGCGGAGTTAGCGGCGCTTGACGATCACCAGGGTGACGATGCCGCCGATCAGCACGGCGAGGCCCGTGGCCGCCGCGATCCAGGGTGCCGGGTCGTCCTGCACCTTCTCTTTGACGCGACCGGCGACCTTGGACGGGTTGACCATGTCCTCGAGCGCGTTGAGGTTCTGACGGAGCGCTTCGCGCTGCTCGTCGATCTCTCGCTGCGAGGGAGCAGGCTTCGATTCGTTCTCTTCTTCGCTCACGTCAGTCATCCTTCCCGTCGATCAGGTCATCCATCGGCGAGGTTCCGTCCCCTGCGTGCCCGAGTCCGCGCACCATGTTCACGTCATCCTTGATCGAGTTGACGCTTCGGAGATTGCCGAAGTCGCTGTTCTTCTTGATCGCGACGATACCGGGAATCGCGAGAACAGCAGCGATCAAGAGAATCGACGCCGCCGTCAGCAACGCAGCCGCCCACTCCGGGAACAGCAGGTTCCAGGCGAAGAAACCGGCAACAAACAACCAGCCGAGCATGAACAGGGCGAGTACGCCCGCAACCGCGAGCAGCGCTCCGCCCTTGCCGATACCGGCGACCTTGCCGGTGATCTCCTTCTTGAGATTGGCGATTTCGGCGCTGATCAGCCCGATGATCTGCCCGGGGAGTTCGCTGATGATGTCTCCGAGCCGCTTACGCTCCTGCATGCTACGCCTTACGCTTCGTCACCTTGTTCAGCGTCTTGGACGCCGTGTCAGCGGCTGCTGCGGCGACTTTCGGCGCTTGCTCCTGCACGAATTCAACGGCCTGCTCACGCGGGCGGGAAACTGCGTTCGAGTTCCACACCTTGTTCGCCGCCGAGGCGATCTGCTCGTAGCGCTGGCGGCCTGCACGTGCTCCGAGCACATACCCGACGCCGAGCCCGACGATGAAGAGAAGACGTCCTCGCATGATTCACTCCCTAATCTTCGTTCACGGCTTCAGCCGCACACGTCAACGGTACCGGGGATGACCGCTGAGCGCGAACGCGTGCCCCCAGACTGCACAGACCCACTAATTGCTCGGCGAATCGTCGGCCTCTTCTGTGACAATGCTCTGCACGATTCGTCGCGCCGTCGTTTCCGCGCCCGAACCTCCAGCGGGAGACGGATGCCGTACTCCGCATTTCCTCCTCGCGGGGGAGGTCGCGCGCGTCGCGTCCGACCAGACTTGAACTCATGAGCACGAACCCAGCACCCGTGATCCCAACGTCTGCGAACCCGGTGCCACAAGATCCGCCGGGGGTCGATTCGGCTGAACCGACGCGTGTGCCCTGGCCGGCAGTGGCCGTGTACACCGTCCTCGCGTGCGGGCTCGCCTGGCTCGTCACGATTCCGCTCTGGCTCGGCGACGGGCTCGCGGATCCGAAGTTCACGTGGCTCGTGCTGCTCATGATGTATACGCCGACGGTCGCTGCGCTCATCGTGACGTTCTTCATCGTGAAGCCGAAGTACAAAGCCCGGTATCTGGGGCTGACCCCGTTCAAGCCGGTCGTGCGGTCGATCGTGCTGATTCTCGTCTGGCCTATCGTGTTCGGTCTGCTGGCGGTCAGTGCGGCCTTCGTCGCGAGCCTGTTCGGCTGGGTCGATTTCGGTTTCAACGCGTCGGCTCTCGAGGAGGACGCCGCCCTGGCCGGGATGTCCGCAGAAGCCCTCGCTCTTCTCTCGATCGCGATGACACCGCTCATCGTGGTGCAAGCCACGTTCGCGGCATTCGGTGAGGAACTGGGCTGGCGCGGTTTCCTGGTGCCCGCGCTGAAGCCGCTGGGTTTCTGGCCCATGGCGATCATCAGCGGCGTCATTTGGGGTGTGTGGCACGCACCGATCATCCTGCTCGGTTACAACTTCGGCAGAACAGACATCTTCGGCGTGCTCCTGATGATCGTGTTCTGCTTCTTCGTCGGCGTCATCCTCAACTGGTCGCGGCTGTGGTGCCGCAACGTGTGGGTTGCCGCCGTCGGCCACGGCGCGCTGAACGCGACGGCGCCGATCGGCTTCCTCTTCGTGATGAACTTCGACCCTGCCGGCGGGCTCACGCAGACCGTCGTCGGCGCGCCCGGCTGGATCATCATGGCGGCCATCATCGTCGTCATGGCAGGGCTCGGGCTCTTCGGCAAGCGACTGCCGAAGCCCCTCGTGACCGTGCCTGCGAAGCACCTGTCGGGCGGGCATCCCGCCCCTCGGGGCGCCGGCGTGTCGAATCCGACCGCGGAGCCGGCCGTCGGAACTCCCGAGTGGGCGCAGGGCTATGTTCCGCACACTCGAAACGCGCCCGATGCGCCGAGCACCGACCGGGGCGGTGAACGCTGAGCCGACCCCGCACGGACTCAGCCGGGAGCCGCTACACGGGATGCCCGCTACCAGATGGTGACGCGCTGCTCGGGCGCGAGGTACATGGGGTCGCCCTCCTGCACGCCGAAGGCGTCGTAGAACGCGTCGAGGTTCTTGACGATCTGGTTGGTGCGGTGCTCGTTCGGCGAGTGCGGATCGATCTGCACGAGCCGCACCGCCTCCGCCGGACGGATCTTCATCTGCCACACCGCCGCCCAGGAATAGAAGAAGCGCTGCGCGCCGGTGAGACCGTCGATGACGGGAGCCTCCCGACCATCGAGCGACAGCAGGTAGGCCTTCCAGGCGATACCCAAACCGCCCAGGTCGCCGATATTTTCGCCGATCGTGAGTTCCCCGTTCACCGAGTGGTCGGGAGCGTCCTTGGGCTGCAGCTCGTTGTACTGGTCGATGAGCACGCTGGTGCGCTCCTCGAACGCTGCGCGGTCATCCTCACTCCACCAGTCGAACAACTGACCATCGCCGTCGAACTTCGAGCCCTGATCGTCGAAGCCGTGCCCGATCTCGTGACCGATGACGGCGCCGATCGCGCCGTAGATCGCTGCGTCGTCCCAACTCTCATCGAAGAAGGGCGGCTGCAGAATCGCGGCTGGGAACACGATTTCGTTGCGACCGGGATGGTAGTAGGCGTTGACCGTCTGCGGGCTCATCTCCCACTCGTCACGGTCGAGCGGCCCGCCGACCTTCGCGAGCTCGAAGTCGTGCTCGTGCTTGGACGCGCTCCTGACGTTCTGCATGAGGTCGTCCGTCACCGTAAGGTCGTCGTATTCGCGCCACTTCACCGGGTAGCCGATCTTCGGCACGAACTTACTCAGCTTCTCGAGCGCGCGCTCGCGGGTTGCCTCACCCATCCAGTCGAGGTTCTTGATCGACTGCTCGTACGCGGCGACGAGGTTCTCGATGAGCTCGTTCATGCGGGCCTTCGCGGTTGGCGGGAAGTGACGCTCGACGTAGGCACGCCCGACGGCATCGCCGATAGCGCCCTCGACGAAGCGAACGCCGCGCTTCCAGCGAGCGCGCTGCTTCGTGGTGCCGGTCAGGACGGTGCCGTAGAAGTCGAAGTTCGCCTTCGATATCTCGCTCGTCAGGTACGGTGCGGCGCCACGGATGATCGCGAGCTTCGCCCACGCCTTCCAGGCTTCGAGGTTGTCATCGCTCAGCAGGTCGACGACACCCTCGACGAAGCTGGGCTGGGCCACGACGACACGGTCGAAGATGTGCGCTGGCGCATCCATCGCCTCGAGCCACGGCTCCAGCGCCGGATACTCTTCGCGGACGGCGCGCACGTTGTACATCTTCTGCAGGTCGCGGGAGGCCACGCTGTCCCAGTGCACCTTCGCGATGTTCTTCTCGAGTTGCCAGAGCGCTTCGGCCTCTGTCGCTGCGGTGTCCTCATCCAGGAAGCTGAGCATCCGCTGCGCGTACCGCTTGTACTCTTCGCGAATCTCTTCGAAGGCCTCCTCGCGATAGTACGACTCATCGGGGAGGCCGAGACCGGCCTGCGACCAGAAGAGGATGTAGCGGTCGGGGTCGCCGAAGTCGCCGTCGACGAACTGGCCGATGAAGCCGGGGCCGCCCGTGGCTTCGTGACGGCCCAGGAACGCCAGGAACTCCCGGATGCTCGTCACGGCCTCCAGCTCGCTCAGTTCCGCACGGATCGGGTCGAGCCCCTTGGCGTTCGCGGCATCCTCGTCCATGAAGGAGGCGTAGAGGTCGCCGATCTTGCGCTCCTCTGTTCCGGGTTCGGCGTTCTCGCAATCGACCACGATCTGCTTGACGTCCTTCTCGGCGCGCTCGGCGAGTGCGTCGAAGGAACCCCAGCGTGCTTTGTCACCCGGGATCTTCGTCTTCTCGAGCCACGTGCCGTGCACGTGCATGAAGAGATCTTCACGGGGGCTGATCTCGGGATTGAAGGCGTCTACGTTGATTCCAGAAACTCCACCGGTCATGCTGGTCAGCCTATTGGACGCCGAACACTCAGTGCGCTTGCGCGGGTCACTGTTCGCTCCCCGCGCATCCGAGCCCCCAGCACCGCCATCCGAAGGGCCAAAAGTCGGTCTATGCGGCGAGCCAGCGCCTCATCAGGGGCTCATGGGGGTCGGCCGTTCATATTGACCGACCTTTGGCCCCGCTCGAACGGTGCAGGACTTCATCAATGCAGTGGATGAAGTAATAACGGCAGATTGGGTATTGGACACGCATGAACGATGCCCGCCACCATGAAGAGACCGCCGTGTCACGCGGAAAGCTCGGCACACCGATTCGACTACCCTCATCGGTACGAAGCGCCCCGCGCGGCACGCACAGACATTGACGAGCCAGATCGGCATAGCACTCAACGAAGGAGCACCCGTGGCAGAAACCGACCGTCTCGAACGCATCCGCGAGCGCCGCGCATCCAGCGACGTGCTCGGGCTGGATGCCCTGCTCAGCGACCGAGAGCTTGCGCAGCGAGACAAAGTGCGTGCGTTCGTCGACGAGCGCATCCGGCCCAACATCGCCGACTGGTACGAGAACGCGCACTTCCCCGTCGAGCTGGCCCGCGAACTCGGCGACCTCGGGCTCCTCGGTCTGCACCTGGACGGCTACGGATGCCCGGGCGGCACCTCGGTCGAGTACGGCCTGTCGGCGCTCGAGCTGGAGGCCGGCGACTCGGGACTGCGCACCTTCGTCTCCGTGCAGGGGTCGCTGGCGATGAGTGCGATCCACAAGTACGGCTCCGAGGAGCAGAAGCAGCACTGGCTGCCGAAGATGGCGACCGGTGAGGCGATCGGCTGCTTTGGACTCACGGAGCCCACGGCGGGTTCCGACCCGAAGAGCATGCGCACCCGTGCCGTGCGCGATGGTGACGGCTGGGTGCTGAACGGCTCTAAGCGCTGGATCGGCCTCGCCAACCTCGCGAGCGTCGCGATCATCTGGGCGATGACCGACGAGGGCGTGCGCGGGTTCGCAGTGCCCACCGATACCCCGGGATTCACCGCGCACGTCATCGACCAGAAGCTCTCGATGCGGGCATCCGTGCAGTGCGAGATCCATCTCGAGAACGTCCGGCTCGGCGACGAGCACCGATTGCCGGAGGCCTCAGGGCTCAAAGCGCCGCTCATGTGCCTGAACGAGGC